>DASXST010000093.1:0-5925 GCA_036505835.1 Pseudolabrys sp.
TGGCGACGCCTCGCACGCCGGTGATTTACGAAGTGGTGCGCCGCCTCGGCGAAGAGGAAATGGAGCGCCCGGCGACCTCGCTATGGTGGTCGGGAGTTGCCGCCGGGCTTTCGATCAGTTTCTCGCTGCTCGCCCAGGCGATCCTGCAAAAGCACTTGCCGGAAGCGGACTGGCAACCGCTTGTTGTCAGTTTCGGCTACTGCGTCGGGTTCATCATGGCGGTGCTGTCACGACAGCAATTGTTCACCGAAATTACCATCACGGCCGTGCTGCCTGTCATGGCCAAATTCACCTGGAGCAATGTCGGGCGCATGGCCCGAATGTGGGTGATCGTGCTTGCGGCGAATCTCGCGGGCACACTGTTCGCCGCCTTTTTTTGCACTTTCACGCCGGTGCTGCCGCCGCAGATTTATGATGGCATGCTGACGGTCAGCCGTGAGTTGCTTGCTTTAGGCTGGTGGGAGACGATTTTTCGCGGCGTCGCGTCCGGCTTCCTGATGGCCGCCATGGTCTGGCTGATGCCTGGCGCCGAGCGCGCCGAGTTTCATGTTATCACATTGATGACCTGGCTGATCGCTATGGGGGGATTTACCCATATCGTCGCTGGAAGCATGGAAGCCTACCTGCTGGTGCTCGCCGGCGACTGGGCGTGGTGGCAAATGATCGTTCAGTTCATGCTGCCCGTGCTGATCGGCAACGTAGTCGGCGGCACCGCGCTCTTCGCGCTCCTCTCCTACGCTCAGGTCATGGAAGAGCTTTGACGGCGTTTGTTAAAGCCAAGGCTTAAGTTGAAGAAACGCCGTTAACCGAGGCGTTCCAGCTTCAAGTAATACATAAAGCTAATTATTGATTAAGGCACGCGCCCATGTAGCTGCCGCGGTCGCCGGCCGTTTGGCCGAAAACGCCGGCCTGATGAGAGCAGCGCATGGCACGATCCTGAAACGTTTCGACGCCACCGCGTCCCGACCCGGACACCGTTGGCAAGTTCGGCACCGTCCGCCCGGTTTGGGGTACGTACAGATCCGGGGGACCTGTGTGTTCGGCGGGCGACACGGTCGTCGTCTTCGGGATGGTCACGCGCTTCACGGTCCCGCGTGGCGATTTGTATTTCGGCGCCAGCCAAGGCTCCGGCTGCGACGGTTTGTAACCCTTCTCCGGAACCATGATATTGTAGTTGTCACTCATGATGTCGCTTTGCGCGCGTGCCGGCACGGCGAACATGGCCGTTAGCCCGACCAGAACGATGAGTGTATGAGCGCGCGTCATCTTCATCAGATAAGAGAACACCCAAGCTGGTTTGCTACTCCTTGGGCGCTTGCTCGATCGGGTCATAGCGTTTGGCGTCAAAACCAAGCAAATTCCACGACCGTTCCATATGCGGGGGCAGCGGCGCCGATACATCGATCACGCCGCCACGCGGATGCGGTGCTGCGATACGCCTGGCCAGCAGGTGAAGCTTGTTCTGAATGCCGCCCGGCAACTCCCAGTTTTCCTTGGTGAAGTATTTTGGATCGCCCACGATCGGATGTTCGATGTGCGCCATGTGCGCGCGGAGTTGATGAGTTCGTCCGGTAACCGGTTTGAGCGAAAGCCATGCGAGCCGCTGCGCCGCCGTCTCGACGACAGCATAGTATGTGACGGCATGGCTCGCTCCTTTTTCGCCATGCGCCGCGATGCGTATAATCGAACCTTCGTCGCGTTCCTCTTTGGCGAGAAACGTCGAGATCCGGCCCTGTCTCGGCCTCGGTACGCCGGCGACGAGGGCCCAGTAGATCTTGCGTGCCGAACGCGACCGAAAAGTTTTCGCCAGCTCAGACGCAGCAAACCGTGTCTTCGCGACCAGCAGGCAGCCAGCCGTATCCTTATCCAATCTGTGCACTAATCGAGGACGCTGGCTGTCGGGGCTACGCAAAGCGCCAAGCATACCGTCGATGTGGCGCATTGTGCCGGACCCGCCCTGAACCGCGAGCCCCATCGGTTTATTGAGCACCAATACGTCGGCATCCTCGTAAAGCGTTATTGATTTGAGAAAGGCTCGGTCTTTCTGAGCCTGCGGGGCATCGTCGCGCGGAGCCGGCGGAGCAGTTTTTAGCGGCGGGATGCGGACCACATATCCAGCTTCGAGGCGGGCCTTGGGCTGCGTGCGCTTGCCGTTCACCCGCACCTCGCCTTTGCGGATAATGCGCTGGATGTGGCTGAACGAAAGACCCGGAAAACGCGCCTCAAAAAATCGGTCGACCCGCATGCCGGATTCGTCCGGGGTCACGGTGACGGTTTGGACCTTGCTGGCGGCCTCCAACGACCCTGCCCCGACATCCTGACGTAACAGCGGCCGGCCGCCCTCAAAGGATGAGCGGCCACGATCGTCATCCTTCGATGCTCGTTGCGCTCGCATTTCGGATGGACGGACCGAATGATGTCGAACCTGGAGCCGTTGATGGCGCGGTCCAGCCATTTGACGGCCGCCGCCCGGCTGGCGCGGGCCCGAAGGTCCGCGGCTCATCCCTCGCCCCGTTCTTTCCTCAGTCTCGCCCAATAATCGAGGCGCTTTCTGATTTCGCGCTCGAAGCCGCGTTCGGGCGGGTCATAGAATTTTTGGCGCTCAAGCGACTCAGGGAAGTAGTTTTGTCCCGAGAAAGCTTCTTCCGCATCATGATCGTAGGCGTAGCCACGGCCATAGCCTTCGTCCTGCATGAGCCGGGTCGGCGCATTAAGGATATGTTTGGGCGGCAACAGCGACCCGGCTTCCTTCGCCGTGCGCAAGGCCGCGCCAAAGGCAGTATACGCAGCGTTCGATTTGGGCGCCGTTGCGCAGTAGATCACCGCTTGCGCTATGGCGAGCTCACCCTCCGGCGAGCCGAGAAAGTCGTAAGCATCCTTGGCCGCATTGGCGATCACGAGCGCCTGCGGGTCGGCAAGTCCAATATCTTCGATCGCCATGCGCACAACGCGGCGCGCGATATACAGTGGTGGCTCGCCTGCATCGAGCATGCGACAAAGATAGTAGAGCGCGGCGTCGGGGTCGGAGCCTCGCACCGATTTATGCAGCGCGCTGATCAGATTGTAGTGACCGTCCTGCGATTTGTCGTAGATTGGTGCACGCCGCTGCACAATCTCTTGCAGCTTGGTCGCATCAAAGATTTCGTCCTTGCGCGCCGCGCGCCAGACTTCTTCGGCCAACGTCAGCGCGGCACGGCCGTCGCCGTCTGCCATGCGCTTGAGCGCATCCCGCGCCTCGGGGGCGAGCGGCAACCGCCTGCCCTCGATCTTTTCTGCCCTTTCAAGCAACTTTTCAATGGCAGCCGCGTCGAGGGATCGGAAAACCAGCACACGCGCACGCGACAAGAGCGGCGCGGTGAGTTCGAAGGATGGATTTTCCGTCGTCGCGCCGACCAGGATAATGGTGCCATCCTCCATCACCGGAAGGAATGAGTCCTGTTGAGCGCGATTGAATCGATGAATCTCGTCGACAAAAAGCAGCGTGCCTTGGCCCAACTCGCGGCGGCTGCGCGCGTCCTCGAAGACTTTTTTGAGATCGGCGACGCCGGTAAAAATGGCCGAGATTTGCTCGAAATGCAGATCGGTTGCCTGCGCCAGTAGTCGCGCCAACGTCGTCTTGCCGGTGCCGGGGGGACCCCAAAAAACAAGGGAGCCGAGCGAACGCGTCGCCAGCATGCGGGTAAGCGCGCCATCCGGCCCGAGCAAATGGTCCTGCCCGACAACCTCGTCGAGTTTTTGCGGCCTGAGCTTGTCCGCAAGCGGGCGCGGCGCATCCTTGTCGAGGCCTGCCGCCGCGAACAGGCTGGGGCCGCCAGTTTTGGCGCGCGGAGCCATCATGAGTGACTCTCGACGTCATGGCAGGGCTTGTCCCGGCCATCCACGACTTGCTTGCTGGGCATCAGTGAAGACGTGGATGCCCGCGACAAGCGCGGGCATGACGAAAAAAATGTTGGACACTTATTCATCCGCTGAACACCGCGGAAATTTTCTGCCCGCCCCGCAGGATGATGATGCGCCAGCTGCGGCTAGGCGTGCTGGTCAGGCGTTCAAGGTCGCGCGTCTTGCTGATGGGCTCGCCATTGACTTCCTGAATCACGTCACCGCGCTGGAAGCCGAGATTGCTTGCATACGAGCCGGCGTCGACGTCCACGATGGCCACGCCCTGTTCCACATTCTGCAGTTGCAATTCGTCGGCGAGCGCGGGCGAAAGATTGGCGATCTTCACGCCGGAAAATGGCGAGCGTGACTTAATGACGATTTCGTCGCGAGGCGTTGCCGGAGCGCTCTGCAGGCTCACTGTCGCCGTCAGTTCGCGTCCCGCCCGCAAGAGACCAAGGCGGGCACTGCTTCCAAGCGATTTTGTGGCAAAGCGGTAGTCGAAGGCGTTAGGATCGTCCACCTCCTGACCATCGACCGAGACGATGAGATCGCCCGCCTTGATGCCCGCGCGGGCGGCGGGACTGTTGGCATTGACGTTGGCGACCAATGCGCCGGCCGGACGCTTCAGGCCCATGCTGTCGGCGATATCAGCCGTGACCGCCTGAAGTTTCGCACCGAGCCATGGCCGCACGACGGCGCTGCCGCCGGTCTTGGCGGAGGCAACGACGACGCGCACCATGTTGGCCGGAATGGCGAAACCCACTCCCTGCGATCCACCCGATCGCGAGAAGATCGCCGTGTTGATGCCGATCAGTTTTCCGGTCAGATCCACAAGCGCGCCGCCCGAATTTCCCGGATTGATGGCAGCGTCGGTCTGGATGAAAAAGCGATAGTCCGAAATGCCGACTTGCGTGCGGGCCAGCGCCGATACGATGCCGTGCGTCACCGTCTGTCCGACGCCAAAGGGATTGCCGATCGCCAGCACCACGTCGCCGACCTGCAATGCATCCGAATCAGCGAATTCCAGGACCGGAAACTGTTCGCGCCCATCTTTTATGCGCAACACCGCGAGATCAGTGCGTGGATCCTTCAGCACGAGAGTAGCCTCAAACTCTCGCTTATCGGCGAGGGATACCTTCACCTCGTCCGCACCTTCGATGACGTGATTGTTCGTCACAACAAGTCCGGTGGGGTCAATGATCACCCCCGAGCCCAGCGAGCGCTGGAGCTGATTGCCCCCGCCTCCCGGGACGCCGAAGAAACGCCGGAAGATCGGATCGTCCAATAGCGGATTGCGGTTCTGCACAAGCTTGGCGGCATAGACATTCACGACCGCCGGCGCCACGCGCTGCACCACCGGGGCGTAGGACAAGCGTAGTTCCGATTGCGTTGGAATCCGTCGTTCCTGGGCAGCGGTGCTGCCCGCGAACGCTACGGCGGCGGTCAGAATGACGGCAAGCTGCTTAAGGAGCATGATTTGCGTCCCGGCTCTCATTTTGTCATGACCAAGCTTGTTCCGGCCATCCACGGCTTAAAAGAAAGACGTGGATGCCCGGCAGAAAACCGGGCATGACGAACGTGAGAATGCAGAGATATAGGCCTCTATCGGACCTAATTGAAGGGTGGAAGCCCTTCCCCTCCCTGGGGCAGGTCTATTCGATGGGGGGCCCAGTTCGCAAGTAGGCTACGACAGCATCGACATCATCCGGCGTCATCGTCGCGTAGTATTGATAGCCCATCGGCGGCTTGAGGGTGCTGCCGTCCTTGCTGATGCCCGCCGTGATGGCGCGCTTGATCTCCTCGTCGCTCCAGCTCCCGATCCCCTTGGTCTTGCTCGATGTGATGTTGCGCGCGACCGAGACGCCCCAAGGGCCGCGGAATTCAAAACCTCCAGCGCCAAGGCTGTCCCATTGACGAGCGCCCTTCTCCATCGGGGTGTGACACTCCATGCAATGCGCGATTGTAACGAGATAAAAGCCTTTCTTGACCTTGTCCTTCATCAGGTCTTCGGTGAAGACTTTCTCGCCACCCGAAACCACAATCTCG
>DASXST010000094.1:0-13935 GCA_036505835.1 Pseudolabrys sp.
CTGACCATCTTCCAGCGCTGGGCGGCCGAGTTCAGCTTGCGGCCGCGCTTACTGGGCATGGGAAATTAAAAGCCATTTCCAGCCCCTCTGCTGAGGTTTTGCAGGTCAGCCAAGGGGTTATGCCCTGATTGAAGAACAGAAAGAGACCAAAACAGGCTTTTTCCTCAATAGTGGGCAAGAGCTATATCTTGATCCATTAAAGAAACACCTGGCAACAACGCGAAAACCCGCAGCCAGGCATGCTACCACTATCCTCGAAGATCTGATCCGAAAGGACCACAACAAGTGGCAGGCCGACCCCGCGATTGATGGACTAAGCGCGGCTCAAATTGTGCGTAGTTAGCAGCGTTCTGTTTGGATTCCCCATAGCGGCTTCTCTTTACACGCCCTGCTCAGTGGTTTGGCCGACGCCGTTCGCCGCAACGACGGTTCAGCTGCGGAGCGATATCAGCGAAGAATTAGATCGCTCACCCAAGAACATTTTGTTACCAACCTTTCGCTCAGCGAGACCCTCGAACAGTCACTCATAGTCAGCGACCAGTGCTGGAGACACCGCTGGCCGAACAGGTATGAAAGGGAGGACACGTGCTCGAACTAACGAGCGGGCTAGAGAGCGTCTCTGAGTCACCCATCAAAAATCGCCAAACAAAAAATGTGTCAGTTTGTTCTTTATTAGTCTGACCACAACTCCTAAAAAATGGCACGGAGGACCTACGGCAAAGACGGTTCTGTTCGCGCCGAGACTTTAGGCGGGACCGTAGTTGCTGCGTGAATGACGGCCAAGGTTAACGTGATCATCGCGCTCGCCTGGTGCACAAGCGCGAGCGGTAGCGCGGCGACCCACAGCAGCGTCCAAACGCCGAGCGCTACTTGCAGGATGACCGCTGTGGCGACAAGAGCTGCGCTTGTGAAGACGGGATCAGGCTTGACCAGTTTGGCGACATTGAACAGCTGAAGAAGCGCCAATAAACCGATCACATAGCCGAGCATACGATGATCGAACTGGACCGTGAGCGGATTTTCAAAAAAATTCCGCCACCACGGCACCTCGGAAAGTAGGCGCGAGGACTGCGGAACAAGGCCGCCATCGATCAACGGCCAGGTGTTGTATGCATGCCCGGCGCGCAAACCTGCGACCAAAGCGCCGAGATAGATCTGCGCCAGGATTAGTACCACGAGCCCAATGGCGCCGGCGCGAACAGTCACCGGTTGGGCGGCTTTGCCCAATTTCTCGAACAGCGCGTGCGCCCGCTCGTCGTGCCAACGCGTTCCGGTCCAGAGCACGGCGACATAAATCAGACAGGCAAGGACGAGGTGCGTCGCCAACCGGTACTGAGACACTTCGACGCGACCGGCGAGCCCGGAAGCTACCATCCACCACCCGATCGCGCCCTGCAGCGCGCCAAGAGCCAGGATCAGCCATAGGCCGGCGCGACGGTTGCGCGGGATCCAGCCGCGCCACAGAAACCAGACGAAGGGCACAAAGAAAATTACGCCAATGCCGCGGCCGATGAGCCGGTGCGTCCACTCCCACCAATAAATGGTCTTAAAATCAGCAAGGCTCATTCCCGCGTTTAATTGCCGGTACTGCGGAGTCGCCTGATACTTTTGAAATTCCATTTGCCATTGCGCTTCGCTGAGTGGCGGCAGTGCACCCGTCACCGGCTGCCATTCGGTGATCGACAGCCCGGATCCCGTCAGCCGGGTCGCGCCACCAACAACAACCATGGCGAAAATGAGCGCAGCGACCACGTAAAGCCACAGCCGAATCGCGCGGCCATGGTCCAAATCGTCACGATACAAAGCTTGAATAGCCGTCATCATGTTCTTGTCCCAGGCGCGCGGACCATATAGTGCGGCACCCTGCCCTCGCAACACTGGAATGTTTCAAGCTATCCCGTGCGGTTTCGAAAACTTATCGGCGGTTGCGCTTTTTGTGCTTGTGCTCGCCTGGGCGCTCGTTGCCATGCCGTCGCGCAGTTTCCGGCCATCCGCGACACTACCGTCTTATCAATCCTGTATTATGTCATCGTCGGATGTGGGTTGGGTGTTGCCGGCAATGCCGCCGACTTCTCATACCACCAACATCAACGGAATCACTCTCTGGATACTTGAAGCTTGAAAAGTTATTCGGCTGCCATCCGCATGGCTTGGCCGGTATTGGAGAGATAACGCACCGCCGCGCCGGCACCCGCGCCGGGCTCGAATGGAACACCGACGTCGCGCATCGCGAGTTCGACCCCACAGAGGGCCTGCATTACCATTATTTCGTTAAGCCAGCCGAGATGGCCGATGCGGAAAGCCTTTCCATTAAGCTTATTAAGCCCTGTGCCAAGCGATAAATCATAACGAAAATAGGCGGTCTTGATGACGTCATTGGCATCGAAGCCCTCCGGTACAAAGACCGTCGTCACGGTGTCGGAGTACCATTCGGGACCCTGTGCGCATATGCGTAAACCCCATGCGTCCACAGCCGCACGGACGCCGTTCGCCAGCCGATTATGGCGGGCGAAGACATTCTCCAAGCCCTCTTCGAGCAGCATGTCGACCGCGGCGCGGAGGCCGCGCAATAGGGTGGCGGCGGGTGTATAGGGAAAATAGCCCTGCGCGTTGGCCTTGATCATGTCGCGATAATCGAAAAAGCAGCGCGGCAACTTGGCCCTTTCACCTGCCATTAATGCCTTTTGACTCACACAGACGACCGCAAGACCCGTCGGCAACATGAAGCCTTTCTGCGAGCCGGCCACCGCCACGTCCACCCCCCACTCATCCATGCGGAAGTCGATGGAGGCGATCGAGCTCACGCCGTCGACAAACAACATGGCCGGATGATTAAGTTCGTTGAGAATCTTCCGCACGCCCGCGACGTCGGATGTGACACCAGTTGCGGTCTCGTTGTGCGTGACCAACACAGCTTTGATCTTGTGCTCCTTATCTGCGACCAGATGCCGCAGGTATCCCTCTAGCGGTACGCCCTTGCCCCATTCGACGTCGATAACGTCAACCTCAAGACCAAAGCGCTGGCAGAGATCGACCCACAACAACGAGAACTGGCCAAAGACTGAAGCTAACACCTTGTCGCCCGGCGATAGTGTGTTAGCGACAGCCGACTCCCAGCCGCCAGTACCAGAACTCGGAAAAAGAAAGACTTGGCCGCTCTTCGTCTGGAAGACCTTCTTCAAATCGCCGAAGAGTGGTTGCGTAAACTGCGGAAAATCAGGCGCACGATGATCTTCGAGCGCAACATCCATCGCCTGTCGGATACGGAACGGCATGTTTGAGGGGCCAGGTACCGCGAGGCCCTTAAATCCTGGCATTTGCGACTCCCATTGATGAACTTATGAGACGAGTGAGCAGTCAAATCAGGCGGCAGAAACCTTCGTACGTGCAAGCGCTGCATCAATCAACGCGACGGTCCGATCGATCGTCGGATGCGCGATGCCGTGCTCACGGCCGATGAGTTGAACGAGCTTGTCGACGCGCTCGACCGCTGTGGCCCCGCTGGCAATTGCACGCGCTACCGAAGACGGAGCGATGAGCTTGTCAGTCGCAGCCACGTACTTATCAAACCCGACGAGATCGTGGGCGCTGCCGCCTAGGCGGAGCACAATCGACTCCACCACCGAATAAATCTCGGAGGACAGCGCGAGATCAGATTGCACGGCTTCACGGATTGAAATTGGGTCACCTGCAGTGACGCAGCGGCAATTGCCGGTAAGCAGCATGGGCCACTTAGCGAACGGTACGAACAGCGAGTCGTGCACGCGCAGCTTTACTGGCACATCCTTCCCGTTGAGCGTGACAGCGTCGATGTCATGCGCGAGCTGGCGCAGAATCTTATTGTGTATCGTGGAAGCAAAGGTCGCCGCCTTGAAATTGGTCGGCAGGTTGACGGCGAGCACATTGGCCGGTTCGTCAGCGGGACGCCTCGTTTGCGGATCGGGCGAGCACAGGGTTACGAGGGATGGATCCAAGCGATCCCATATGCGCGGGTCCGAGTACGCGGCTTCGGCTGCAATCGGGTCAATCCGGGGGATCCGCTTCAGATAGGGCAACGGCGGCATGTTCATCAACGAAAGACACGGGAGGCGTGCGTCCCCTATCCTTTTGATAAGCGCACGCACCGCGTGATGCAGGTATTGTGGTTCCTGCATCGCTAGCACAATGAGGTCGTAATCCGATGGATCGACCACCTCCGGTGGTTTGGCATCAAGCCGTCCCGACAACTCGGTCGAGCGGATGCGACGGGGAGTTGTTTCATCCCTGAGCGGGAGACAAACTTCTGTACCGCTCATATTGATGAGGTCGGCCGTGGCACGGCGGCAGACCAGGGTTACATCATGAACCGCCATCAGAAGTTTGGTGGCAAACAGCGATCCGTAGGACGCGCCAAGAATCAAAATTCTGCGGATCATCCGCAGGCCTCCTGTTTAGGCGGTTTCCATGCCCCTACAATTAACACGCAATATTGGGCCGTCGCTTTTCTTTTCGGGTTGGCGTGTTGTAAGTTTCCAAACAGAAGCGCCAGTTCTGTAACTTTGTAAGATTCGCGCTATGACCAAGACCTTCGTGGGACCGCAGCTTCGGCAGCTCCGCCGCGAGCGCCACCAGACCCAAGCCGAGATGGCCAAGGTGCTCGGCGTTAGTGCTGGGTATGTGAACCTGCTTGAGAATAACGAGCGCAGTCTGTCGCTCCGACTGCTCATGGCCCTGGCGGACAATTATGGAGTCGACTGGCGGGACATCGTCGCTGATACGACCTCGAATCTGTTCGCCGAGCTACGCAGCGTCATCAAGGACCCGATGTTCTCGGCCGCACCGGATCTGACCGAGTTGCGCGGGGCTATCGATCATGCGCCACGGCTGGTCGAGCAGTTCCTCCATCTCTACGGCGTTCATCGCAGTACGCTCGAGCGCGTGATGCGCCATGGCACAAGTATTACCACCGATGGCCTGCTCGCGACCTCGGCCGAAGCCGTGGTGCACGATTTCTTCCGAGATCATTCCAACTACTTCCACGACCTTGAAGTCGCCGCCGAGGCACTGCGCGCAACCGAGGCGAACGAACCCGACGACATTTTCGCGATGCTCAAGGCCCGGCTTCTCAACACGCACGGCATTCGCATCAAGCGGCGCACAACCGAGGAGATGACGCAGGCGCTACGCGTCTATGACAAGGAAGACCGCGTCATTTATCTGTCGGAGGCGCTCGACCACGCCAACGTGATCTTCCAACTCGCTCATGTGTTGTGCCTGGTCGAGCTCCAGAATCTACTCAATAAGCTGACCGCCGACGGTAAAATTAATGCGGGAACAAGTCTCGCGCGTTGCCACGTCGAGCTTGCCAACTACTTCGCGGCGGCGTTCCTGATGCCTTACGAGCCGTTCCTGCGTGAAGCGGAGTCGATGACATACGATATTGACCGACTCGCCGCGCGCTTCGGCGTTTCGTTTGAACAGACCTGCCACCGTGTGACTACACTGCAGAGGCCCGGTGCGCAGGGCGTACCCTTCTTCTTCCTGCGCGTCGACAAAGCCGGCAATGTCACCAAACGGTTCAACTCCACCTCGTTTCACCTCGCCGAATATGGCGGCGCCTGCCCGGTGTGGCAGGTGCACATGGCCTTCCGGTTGGCTGGCGTCATCATCCCGCAATTTGTCGAACTGCCAGACGGCGACCGCTTCTTTACCATCAACCGCACGGTCGATCGCCCTACAGCCAATTTTGAGACGCAGGATCACCGGCTTGCAGTCTCACTGGGCTGTGAGCTGAAATATGCGAAGAAACTAGGCTACGCGGCTGCCTATAATCTCGACGACGAACGTATTTTCAGTCGCATCGGCATCAATTGCCACGTCTGCCCGCGCCAAGCCTGTTCGCAGCGCGCCCATCAACCGCTCTTCATGGACCTGCCGTTGGATACCAGCCGGCGCGGAAAGACCAGGTACGAGAGCTGAGTTTCTCGCCAAGTCTGCGAAGCCAACTTGCGTTTGATGAGCTTCGCTGCGCTTTCGATTTCGATGTGCTCATGCGAATAATTCAGAAACCGAATGATATTGCCGTCAGCGGTTTCCGTTCGGGAGGCGACGACCGCATGGCTAGAGCGTGGGCCGTAGGCCGCAACACGGCATTGTGAAAACCTACAAAGTTACAAAAAGCACAATTCGGTCTGTAAACGTTCAACATAATAACCCGAAAGGAAAAGAGTTTCGTGGGCAAACGTGTTATTCAAATAGCTTAGAAACGGGACTCCACAGCTTCGCAAACTCGATCGCCCGAACTAGGCAACAGATCGTCCACAGATTGAAGCAGAGTACAGTACTATGGGAGGATAAGTGCCCATGTATGAGCACTCAGACTATTTAAGAGAGCAAGCGGCCCAATACTTGGAACTAGCGAAAAAGCAGGAAAATTCACTTGCTAAAAAAGAATTCCTGCAATTAGCGGAGATATGCGAAGAGGTCGCCAATGATATGGACGACCGGCGCGTGAGCGGTTGACAGCGTTTCCCGCCCGTCGGGCATCGGTTCGCCTTACGGTGACCTTCTACGGCTTTACATTCGGTGTTCCGCAGGAGGCCTCGGGATATCCTCTTCAAAATTACCCGGCGTGGGCTGTGAAGGACTTGCTCGGCTCGTGTTCCCTCCCGAACGCTGCGCTCGACGCTTTGTAGAGCCGCCACTAGATAAAAGACGGTTTCGGCGGTCAATGATCTGATCCCCATGCTGCCGCAGACGACCTCACTTTGTGCATTGATCACAGGAGCGATCGGCACCATGACGCGGCGGCACGTTTTTCGGTGTGGGGTTAGGATAATATAGGGGCTGTGCGACCATAGAGCCCCGTATTAGTTGCGTGAGGGGCGTTTCGTCATGTCCTCGCCAATTCCTTTAAACCTTCAAACGCCGTTGTCGTTACCTGGCCTCACCCTCCTTGAATCGCTCTGGGTTTGCCGCAACCAGTCTATAGCACTTCGATGCCACAGAGCGGGCGCCATCCAAAGCATCATTTGCCGGCCGAATTCCGCGAGCGGGATACATCGCAACACGTTCCCGATCGGCTGCACAACGCGGCACACGGCGGCGATATCAAAGAAGCCGTTATCGCTGTGCGATTGGTGCTGCAACTCGAACAAGTACCATGCTTGCCGCAATGACGGGTGCGGGAAAAACGAGATTGCCGATTGCTTAACCGATATGGCATTGAGTTAGGTCAATGTGGTCCCAAATGCCAACCCGCAGAGTCGCGTCGGTTATCGTCAGTCTCTCCATGTGGACTGTCGGTGGCAAGTCCCGGCGCGTCTTTTCATGGGTTGGGCGCGTCGGGACGCACCTTTTCGCCCCAATAAGGCCGTGCTGAAACAGAGGAGCTTAAAAATGCAGACTTTACTCGTGGACCTAATCCTCGCTGCTGCTGTCGCTGCGGTTTTCTTAGTCGCATTAAGAAGGCCTGGATCGAGAACAGGCTTGCCGTTTTCACATTTGCGATCCATGAGAACGGGAATGGGAACGCTCGCTAAATTCTTTGCTTTGTTCTGGGGCTGGGCTGACTACATCCAGAAGGATTGGTCGAACGCCCCGTATAAGCGAGAATATTCCGCGTGGCGTGCAAGCTCGGTTTCGTATCGAAGCGCCTAGGCTCAATCTATGACCGGGGCCGGTCGCCCCATTGGGTGAAGGTCAAAAATCCGAAAGCGCCAGCGGTGACACGCGAGGCCGAAGAGGATTGGGGGCGTTAACAGGAAGAGCCTGTGCAATGGCCTCGGACGGCGACACACCCCAGTCCCCCGAATGACCACGAACCATTGCCCGCGCTCAATCCTCGCGCGGATCCTGTATTGTATTCCCCGGTAGTCCATGAAATTAAAGTCTTGCGCTAAATTGGAATACGCGCAAGGCCGGGAAGGAGATCGGCGGTGAAGCTTGTCGGGGCTTATCTCGTCGTACTCGGGCTATCAATCATCTGCTTTATGAAATCAATAGCGGCTTCTGGCGTTGGGTGACCGGAGGGCGTGGCAATGTACTCAGCATCGGTGTCGTCGTGATCGCCAGCACCCGGCCGCCGCGCAAGCTGCTTCTTGGTCTCGGCCAACCATAGCCCCGACCAGTCCTCATACGCGCGAATTCGGAAGCCCTTATAGAGTGCGATTTGGTCCATTTCTGTTCCTCGTTCATTGCCTATCGTTTCAACCAATCCTGCCCACCAGGCGCAACATTGGAGATTTTATGCCACGCAAGCGCAAATCAGTAGCGCTGGGCCTATGGTCCATTCCCGAGGGCGGCAAATGGCATGCCACGCAAGTGATCCGAGTACGCGAACGCCTTGCACAGCACACCCCATTCTGAGCCGTGCCGTCAATCTGTTCCTATGCGCGGTTGAGAAAATAATCAGACGGGTCGATTTATCGGAGACAATTCGGGAAAGGCCTTCATCGTCTGGAAAGCGTCGTGAATGGTCGGCGCGGCTGTGGATCGGCAGCGGGGCCGGCGGCTCAAGTTCAGTAGTCATGATCCTTCCGTAATGTCCGTGTCCACGCCAGTCAGCGCGATCGATCCGTCGTTGATCGCAAGCTCCGGCGCAAAACCGAGCCGAGCCGAATTCTTTCAGACCAAGACAGAACGCATCTAAGAACTGAGAGTACTCCCCTTCTGCTCTGGTGATGACGCCAGCGCCCGCTTGTAGAGTGGCTCGGCATCGGCGTAGCGACCCTGGGCGAGATACAGGTCGGCCAGATTGTTTAGCGATTGCGCGACATCGGGGTGATCGGGCCCGAGGGCTTTTTTCCATGTCGCGAGCGCCCGCTTGTAGAGTGGGTCGGCATCGGCGTAGCGACCCTCTTCTTTGTAGACCCCTCTGTGGCGCTGGCACTGAACGATCTGGCCGAACTCGTCCAAATGCGACATGGACAGACCGATTTTACTGCGGTGCACACACGCTGACCCGCCTGGGTTCTCTTGGCTGGTGCGTTAGGATGGAGCAAGGAGTAAACTTGCATTGCTGAGGGGCTGTCCCAATTGGGGAGGTCCGAGAATGTGTGACTACATCTCCACAGCGTCAAATCACGGCTGGCGAAAGTTAGCGATAAGCTCACCACGCACGATTTTGGTACGGGCACGCGAGGCTTCGCAGCATCCGAAGACATGAACTTTGCCCGCAACCACCAGCATCCTTTGCAGTGCATCATGGAGAAGATGTGATTCTGGGAGATAGCGTCCAATACAAACGATGAGAAATGGAAATGCCTACGTTTTCGCGCAGCCTTGAACAGTCGCTCCATCGCGCCTTGGCGCTGGCCAGTGAGCGGCACCACGAATATGCGACGCTCGAGCACCTTCTCCTGGCGCTGATCGAAGACCAGGACGCCGCAGCGGTCATGCGCGCGTGCAATGTCGATCTGGAAAAGTTGCGGCGCAGTGTTATCGCTTATCTGGAATCGGAGCTGGACAATCTGGTCACCGACGGCGCGGACGATTCGAAGCCGACCGCCGGTTTTCAACGCGTCATTCAGCGTGCGGTGATCCATGTCCAATCGTCCGGCCGCGAAGAGATCACCGGCGCCAATGTGTTGGTCGCGATTTTCGCCGAACGCGAGAGCCATGCCGCGTATTTCCTGCAAGAGCAGGACATGACGCGCTACGACGCGGTCAATTATATCAGTCACGGCATCGCCAAGCGCCCAGGCATGTCCGAAGCACGGCCGGCGCGCGGCGCTGACGAGGACGCGGACACCAAATCCGGCGACGAGCCGAAGAAGAAAGGCGACGCGCTCGATGCCTATTGCGTCAATCTCAACAAGAAGGCGCGCGACGGCAAGATCGATCCGCTCATCGGGCGCGAGTTGGAAATCAGCCGCACCATCCAGGTGCTGTGCCGGCGGCAGAAGAACAATCCGCTGTTCGTCGGCGAAGCCGGTGTCGGCAAGACCGCCATCGCAGAAGGATTGGCGCGCCGCATCGTGCACGACGAAGTCCCGGACGTGTTGCGCAATTCCACCATCTTCCTGCTCGATATGGGCACGCTGCTTGCCGGAACGCGCTACCGCGGCGACTTCGAAGAGCGCTTGAAACAGGTGATCAAGGAACTCGAAGCCTATTCAGGCGCGATCCTGTTCATCGATGAGATCCACACCGTGATCGGCGCTGGCGCAACGTCGGGCGGCGCCATGGATGCATCCAATCTATTGAAACCGATGCTGGCGTCCGGCACGGTGCGCTGCATCGGGTCGACCACCTATAAGGAATACCGGCAGTATTTCGAAAAGGATCGGGCGCTGCTCCGCCGCTTCCAGAAGATCGATGTCAACGAGCCGACCATCCCCGACGCCACCGAAATCCTCAAAGGGCTGAAACCCTATTTTGAGGATTATCACAAGCTCAAATATACCAGCGACGCGATCAAGGCGGCGGTCGAGCTTTCGTCGCGCTACATCCACGACCGCAAGCTGCCCGACAAAGCGATCGACGTGATCGACGAATCGGGCGCGGCGCAAATGCTGCTGCCGGAAAACCGACGCAAGCGGACTATCGGACTAAAAGAAATCGAGACCACGATCGCGACCATGGCGCGTATTCCGCCGAAAGCGGTCTCGAAAGACGATGCCGAGGTGCTCAGGAACCTCGAAGAGACGCTCAAGCGCGTGATCTATGGACAGGACAAGGCCATCGAAGCGCTGTCCGCTTCGATCAAGCTCGCCCGCGCCGGTTTGCGCGAGCCGGAAAAGCCGATCGGCTGCTATCTGTTTTCGGGACCGACCGGCGTCGGCAAGACCGAGGTCGCCAGACAGCTCGCCATCGCCATGGGCCTCGAGCTGATCCGCTTCGACATGTCGGAATATATGGAGCGCCACACCGTCTCGCGGTTGATCGGCGCGCCGCCCGGCTATGTCGGCTTCGATCAGGGCGGACTCCTCACCGACGGCGTCGACCAGCATCCGCATTGCGTGCTCCTGCTCGACGAGATCGAAAAGGCGCATCCGGATCTGTTCAACGTGCTGCTCCAAATTATGGACCACGGCAAACTGACCGACCACCACGGCAAGCAAGTCGACTTCCGCAACGTCATTTTGATCATGACGACCAATGCCGGCGCCTCGGATATGGCGCGGGCGGCGCTCGGCTTTACGCGTAATAAGCGCGAGGGCGACGACATGGAGGCGATCACGCGCTTGTTCGCGCCGGAATTCCGCAACCGGCTCGACGCGATCATCACCTTTGCGCATCTGTCGCCTGAGATCATCAAGATGGTGGTCGAGAAATTCGTGCTGCAGCTGGAAGCGCAGCTCGCCGACCGCGATGTCACCATCGAGCTGACCGATGAAGCGACCAAGTGGCTGATTGCCAACGGCTACGACGAGCTGATGGGCGCCCGGCCGATGGCGCGGGTGATCCAGGAGCACATCAAGAAATCGCTGGCCGACGAGGTTCTGTTCGGCCGACTCAAGGGCGGCGGCCATGTCCGTGTCATCGTCGTCACAGATGAAGCCGGCAACAGCAAGCTCGGCTTCGATTACCCGGATGGGCCGGTCAAGCCGCGGCCGGAGAAGCTGCCGGAGCCCCGCCGCGCCAAGGCCAAGCGGCGCTCGCCGCCGAAACGTAAGCCGCCGGCCGGCGATGACGGCCCGCCGCGGCGCGGCATCGTTCCGAAAGTGCCGCTGGTAAAAGCGTAATGCAGTTTGCACCCAATTCGCATAGTCTGTTCAGCCCAAGGCGAAAGGTCTCGCTTAAGGCGTAGTCCGCGTAGTTGTGAAAGCTCTGGTTTTGCCAAAACGCATTCACGGTTTCCGGTCGGTCGCGCTGGCGTCCGCGCAGGCCCCCGAGCGCGCCAGCAGGCTTGTAGCGCATGTCGCGAGCAACGCGATGCCTGCGAAGATCAGATAGAGCGCGCGGTACGCCTGAGAGTTGGCGATGCTGGTTCCGACGACCCCACCGGCAAGCGAACCGCCGAAGATCTGGCCGATAATAAGAAAGATGCTGAGGAGTCCCACGGCCGTCGCGCGCATGTTCGCCGGGACCTCGCCGGTGACGATGTAGCGCGTGGGGGCACCCAGTAGTGCGCTAAAGCCGACTCCCGCCACTACCATCGAGAGAAGCGCAAGCGGCAGCGATGCTAGCGTCCCGCCGAGCAGAGCGAGGCCGGCCGCAGTGCATACGGCTCCGGCCATTAAGACGATTCGGCTGCCGTAGAGGTCAAGCGCCCGTCCGGCGAGCGGCATGACGGCGACGAAGACGACCGCACCGACGGCCGCAACGATTCCGGCCAGAGCGTAGGAGAGGTGCTGGGCCGCGACGAGGGCGGCCGGCACGAAGAAGAGCGCGCCTTCGAGCATGCCGATCAGCACCTCGAGCGTGTACGTTACCACCAGTTGCCTAGTACCGAACAGCGCAGGCGAGATCACGGGCTCGCGCGCGGCCCGCTCGACGGGGATCAGGGCCGCGAAAGCGATCAGCGCGACCGCGACCGCAGCGAGCGTCAGCGCGTTGCCGCCGAGCGTCGGCGCAGCAGCATCGAGCCGGGTTAGCCCGATCATGACGGCCAGCAGTCCGAATGCAAGTAAAGCGAGGCCTGCAACATCGAGCGGACCCCGCGTCCGCGCGGCGGCCGCCGGTAGGTGCGAGCGCGATAGAACAATGACGATGAGCCCCAGGGGCACATTCGCCGCGAAGATCCACCGCCACGAGACAAAATGGGTCACGACTCCACCGAAGGTTGGACCGACGATCGCCGCCAGTCCCCACACGGCGCCGAGCAGCCCGAGCGCAGACCCGCGCCGTTCCAGCGGCACGCGATCGGCAATCGCGGCGACCGCGACCGGGAAGATGCCTCCCGCGCCTACAGCCTGAATCGCTCGCGCGCCCAGAAACACAGCGAACGTCGGCGCGGCGATCGCGAGAACGCTGCCCGTCACGAACGTTGCCACGCATGCGATGTAGATCGGACGGCGTCCGTAGACGTCTGAGAGCTTCGTCATCACCGGGATAGAGACGACGTTCGCAAACAGGTAGAGCGTGAAGACCCAGGCGACGTCGCGCCCAGGAATCGCAAAAGTGTGCGCAAGCGCGGGCAGCGCCGGCGAAAGAACGCCGAGATCGAGCGCGCCGGCAAACACGCCCAGCGCGAGGGTGACAAGCAACGGGAGGTTCGTTCGATCCATCATGGTTCGTGGCGAGAGTCAAGGAACAACGGCATCAATTAGACTGCTGCGCTTATTGACGTAAGTCCACGCGAATTGGACGCCTCTTTAGGCTTCCGCCGCCACTCAACTGACCTGCGGATTGCTGGGAGCCATTCACACCTCGCACAAATTGATGGAAAACCTCCAACCAGGGGGATAACCACGGTGCATGTCCGTTCAGGACACGGCTGCAAGCGGTGGTATCTCCGGCCGATGATCGATTACTTTGTCGACTAAGCCGAAATCCTTGGCCGTCTCTGCCGTCATAAAAAAATCGCGCTCCAGCGCCTCTTCGATTTTCTGTAGCGACTGGCCAGTATGCTTCATGTAGATCTCGTTGAGCCGCTTCTTGAGATTTAGAATCTCCTGGGCATGCAGCATGATGTCTGTCGCTTGGCCCTCGAAGCCGCCCTTGGGCTGATGCACCAAGATGCGCGCATTTGGCAGCGCGAAACGCAGGCCCTTCTGCCCGGCGGCGAGCAGCAGCGACCCCATTGAGGCTGCCTGCCCGACGCACAGCGTCGACACCGGCGGACGCACGAACTGCATGGTGTCGTAGATCGCGAGCCCCGAGGTCACCATGCCCCCCGGGGAGTTGATGTACATCGAAATTTCCTTCTTCGGCGTCTCCGCCTCGAGGAACAGGAGTTGCGCAACGACTAGCGTTGCCATCCTATCTTCGATCGGGCCGGTGATGAAGATGATGCGTTCCTTCAGGAGACGGGAGTAGATGTCGTAGGTGCGCTCGCCGCGGTTGGTCTGC
>DASXST010000095.1:0-3167 GCA_036505835.1 Pseudolabrys sp.
CATCGATGAGTGGGCGTCCGTGCAGGCGGCGCCGCCGCCTGCCTTGAAGCCGGTGACGATCGACAGGAAAACGACTGCGCTTCTGCTGCTCGACCTCAACCAGCAGACCTGCAATCCGCAACGCAGACCGCGCTGCATCGCTTCCATCCCGAAGGTCAAGACCCTGTTGACCGCCGCGCGCGCCGCCGGTGTGCCGGTAATCTACAGCCTTGGCGGCGGAGGCAAGCCCGCCGACATCGCCACGGAGCTCACTCCCGCCGCCGATGAGCCCGTGGTCTCTTCCGGCGTGGACAAGTTCATGAATACCGATCTCGAGAAGATCCTGAAGGAGAAGGGCGTCGCGACCGTGATCGTGGTCGGCACAGCAGCGCACGGCGCGGTTCTCTATACCGCCAGCGGCGCGGCCATGCGCGGCATGAAGGTGATCGTCCCCGTGGACGGCGTTTCGGCAGAAGCGCCCTACGTGGAACAGTACGTGGCATGGCATCTGGTCAACGTACCGGTCATATCCCCCGCGATGACGCTTACCACGATCGACAACGTCAAGTTCTGACGATCGCCGGACCGTTATCTCGGCGGGGCGCTTTTCAGGTTGGCTTCCCGGCCGCGGCATCGCGGCGCTTCATTGCGGACTTCAACGCTGCTCTGCGTACGAGGCGCTTGTCCAGCGCACGATGATGGCATGCAAGGCATCCAACCCATCGGTGAGCGCCGCAGGTCCCGGCTGCAGGATGATGGGCGACTTGATCTCGTGGAGTTCTCCGTTCCGCACGGCTGGGATGTCTGCCCAGCCCACTCGCGCCGCCACGCGTTCCGGACGAAACTTCTTGCCGCACCACGAGCCCATGATGATATCCGGTCGGCTGCGCACAACCTCCTGTGGATCGGCGACGATGCGGCCGCGGGCAAGGCTGCTCAGCGCCCGCTCGGCGAATATGTCGGAGCCGCCGGCGATGTCGATGAGCTCCGATACCCAGCGGATCGCACTGATCTGTGGTTCGTCCCACTCCTCGAAGTAGACGCGCGGCCGACGAGGCAGGAGAAGCGCCGCTGCGCGCACTTGGGCAATGTGCGCTTCGAGCTCTGCCGTGTAGCGCTCGCTCCGCTCCCACGCGCCGACGATAGCGCCGAGGCGGCGCACATAGGCGAGGATGCCTGCCACCGAGCGATGGTTGCTGATCCATACCTCGATGCCGCGTTTGATGAGCTCCCGTGCGATATCGGCCTGGATGTCGGAGAAGCCGATCACGAAATCCGGTTCGAGGCGAACGATGTCATCGATCCTGGCGCTGGTGAAGGCCGATACTTTGGGCTTTTCTCTCCGCGCTCTTGCGGGTCGCACGGTGAATCCGGAAATCCCCACGATGCGATCGGCTTCGCCGATGGCGTAGAGCACTTCTGTCGGTTCCTCGGTCAAGCAAACAATGCGCTGGGGAAAGGCGTTGGACATGGCTGACCATCATGGGCGAGCGCTGCATCCGGAACACCCGCGGCGACCCGTGGTTGCCGGCAACATTACGTCGTGAGGCAATACCGGTCAATTTACGCTGTCGCCTGACACCGCGCCCCCGCGAAGCCTATCGGATTGCGCTAACGCCGGAAGATCTCAGCAACTACTTTTGCGAGTAGGCTGCGATTTTCGCTACCGGGAACCCTTGTCAAGGCCCCAGAATTTGCCGATGTAGTAGCTCGAGCAGATCTTGACGTCGGGGGTAAACTTGCCGACGACACCGCATTGATCCTCGCGTTGCCCGGGATCAACCGGCGTGCCGTGTCCCATGCGAGTAATGACATACCTCTCGACCAGCACATTACCGTTTGCATCCTTGTACATCTCGTGCCGATATCCCTTTACCTTGTTTTTCACCGGACCCCGGCCGATGCCGTGCACGTTGGTCCATTGCTCCACAGCCTCTCGGGCATTTTTCGGGTTCGCCGTCTTATCGGCACTGCCATGCCAGATGGAAACCTTCGGCCACGGCCCGGTGTAACTCGCAGCTTCGCGCACGCGGTTGCCCCACTGGGAAGGAGTTAGATTCTTGATCGGGATCTGCCCTTCGCCATTGAGGTCGACGCCACAGCGGGACAACGCCTCCCAACTGTTCGTCGTGCACTTGTACGGCACGCCGGCGATAATGGCGCCACCGGCAAAGATTTCCGGATAAGTCGCCAGCATCACGGCGCTCATCGCGCCCCCTGCCGAGAGGCCCGTTACATAAATCCGGCGCGGATCGACACCATGAGCAGTCTTTACTTTGTCGATCATCTGCTTGATCGATAGCGCGTCGCCTTCGTCTCGATCCTGGTCATTGGCGGGCCACCAGAAATCAAGAGGATCGGCGCCGTTGAACCAATTGAAACACAGGCGAGGGTTGTTAAGGAGTTCCTGCTGAGGCAGCAGCAGGACAAAGCCCCACCTATCGGCAAGCGCGCTCCATCCGGGTTCGTCAGCGTAATCCGCCGCGCTCTGCGTACATCCGTGTAGTGCAACAACCAATGCAGGAGATGCCGGCAAATTGTCGGGCACATATTTGAACATGCGAAGGTTGCCCGGATTCGATCCAAAACCCGTTACTTCGACAGTGGTGCCCGCAAAAGCGTTGATCGCGACTACGATTATCGCCAACCCCATCGCCAGCGCCGCTAACACCGTTGCCGCCGCTTGGTTAGTCGCGATAGCGCTGTTAATAGTTTGTCGATCAGCTTCGGATTGCTCTGCTCGACGTAACGCACGACGTCGCACACCTGGCTCGACGTAGTACGTGCGGCGTCCTCGAACGAAACCGGGATCTCCGGCCGTCGGGCGTGCCGCATGTATTTGGCAAAGACCCCGCCGCCGACTACCTTCAACGCCAACGGGCCGACCGAACCGAGCAGACGGCCCAAAAGACGGGCGCGCAGCGCGATATCGAATTTGCCAAACGTGCGTCCCATGATCGCAGAGAGCGAGGGCTTCTCCTTTGCGGTGATGTTGCCGGCATGGGGATGTGGCAGCGCCACCTTGCCTGCGTGCGCAGGCGCTTTGGATTGCTCAGAGATCTTCATCGTGAACTTCCTCGCAACAGGATGGCATCTAGGCGTTGAATGCTACAGCGCAAACCTGGAATTCATCGCCGGCACAATGCGGAAAATTCGGAGATGAAAATCACGAATCTTCACATTCTGAT
>DASXST010000096.1:0-12307 GCA_036505835.1 Pseudolabrys sp.
CAGCGTCGATCGTGCAAACAATCGACTTTCCGGAGCATCATTACTTTGAATGGTCGAAGGGGCATTTGGTTCGCGGGCCATGTAACTATTAGGCGCTGATTTAGCCGACGCTGCAATAGCGCCTAATGCAGAAGGGCCGCCATTCGGCGACCCCTCTAAAGCCTTCCCTTATATCGCCCGCATGTTGTCTCGCGTGCGTAACTCGCGCGGCAGGCCGATCAACGCGCCTGCCGCTTTCATTCATCCGTGACGTTTGATGGCGGCAGCGGCGGCGTGTACGCACCCGCTACACGGCGCAAGTGGATCGTACTTCACGCTCTATTTTCCGGGTTGCGTATCTTTACGCTTAAATTCCATGTAAAGAGCGAGAACACCCGCCATGTAGTCAGCTCGTGGGTGTTTGTCGCAGTAATCTCGCAAGAACTCCTGCTGTTGTTTGATGGACAGCGATGACAAGTCCCTTGTTGGGCCTTTATTTGCTATCGCGTGGGAATTTGCGCCTGAGAAAAATCCTTGCGCCCAAGCAAAATAATATGCTTCTCCATGCTGTTTTGCCGTTTGATAAATCTTTGCAAATTCACCGCAGGTTTCGTTTCCCGCTCCCATAGTTGCCATTTCGGCATTTGCCGAGATGGTCGCGATAGCTACGGCCACTGTCGTACAAACTATGCGCCGCATTGACCTTTGCCTCCGTTTTCCTACGAGCAACAAGGATGTTATCACGCTAACGAGGGCCAGGGCTGTGGGAACCGCTCGGCATCGCCGTGTATTTCAAGATTGCTACCGGGTGGACTGGGCTGTTACTCGTCCCCGCGATAGCAGCCCTTCTTCTTTGGTTCTATTTCGGCGGCATGTTACAGCGTGGGTCTTCACGGAGGGAGCCGCGCTGCCGGGGTGTCCAAAGGAAGAATTAAGCTCATCATAAAATTTTGCAGCGTCGCAGCAGCCATCGCCGCGATCCTATTCGCCCAGTTGGGTCCCAGTGATTGGCAGCTCCGCACGGGCCTCGGTTGGCAGACCGAGCACGTCCTCGCCTATTTCGTGGTCACGTCGATTGCCTGCCTCGTTTGGCCCAGACCGTTCATAGTCGGGCTAGCTCTCATGGCTGCCTCGCCGCTGCTGGAGGCCCTGCAAGCTTTAACACCGGATCGCAGTGCCAATTTTCAGGCCGGATTGTACGGCGCAGGCGGGGCGCTGGCGGCGGCTCTGCTTGCGGAGCTTTTCACCCGAGCATGGAAGTGGCGTACCCCGCTGAAGACAGTCAAGCTAGCTGGGGTGCTAGCTGTTGTTGCTTTAACCGTTGTATCGCTTGTGGCGTGGGAATTGCGTCCACATACCGCCGTATCAAAGGTGGGTCCGCCCGGCCCCTCTGGTCCGCCCGGTCCTCCTGGCCCGCCCGGCCCCGCCGCCAGCGGATCGGCTATCAGGGTCATCACAACTCGCTGTGATCAAACGACGTGCGGCGCCAATTGCATGGAGAATGAGCAAATTCTCAATGCTTACGCGTTCGATCCTGGAGGCGTGATCAGCTTTATAGACCAACGCAACGTCAGCTTCCGACCGAAGGAGAACAGGCAACCTACAGCTCTGCTCGCCTGCATTGACGCGGGCAAGCACGACCGCCAAAATTCCGCAGCGGCGCAGGAAGTTTCCCGCCACAGCCCCGCGGCGGCGGAGGAGGTTTCCGTCGAAGATCGGGCGTGCATTATCGCTGCCGCCGCCAAGCTGCCAAATGTTGATACGCTTAAGGTTGAGCGAAGCCGTGCGCTGCCGCAACAGTCGGCCCAAGGACGGCGCGACCCAAACGTCTCCAACGTTAAGGTGGAAATCGACGTCAGCGTGGCCGGGCAAAGTTCAACTTATGTCTTTAACTGCGAACGCGGATTTGTAGCCAAGACCGAGCGAGGGCGCACCCGGATGACCCTGAAGGGTTGGATCGCTATCTTTCTGCGACATACTTTTGCGCGACCGAAAAGAAGACGCTGTGAGTCATAATACGCGGCGTGCGGCAGCCTCGCGGCGACGCTTACGAGACACTCGGTCGCGGACGCAATATCCAGCGGCAAAGCCGAACGCAAAGACGATCAGATAGGCAATTATGTCTGGCATGTGCGTTGTGCGTACTGCCAATGATAATAAAAAGCATTCTGCTAAATGGCACAGTAACCATATAATTCCTGCTAATTATTGCAGTGAGGCTACGGCTTTGTGACGCGCTATTGATGTGACGTTCTCAGTTTCTTCTGGTCTCTGCCCGCAAAAACCGTGGCGGCGAGTGGTGGTCGCCTGAGGATTACGATGTGCGAGATAGCCACGGCTAGGTAGTCGGGCGCATCATGCGGCATCCGCAGGCGTCCGATGATCGTCCATGGTTTTGGACAATAACGGCGCATGAAATCCCACCGTCAGTTCACAATCGCGGATATTCAGCAACACGCTAACAGCAATGGCGGATTTTAAGGCGCGGTGGACAGCCTAATCACGGTTACTCCCGCGCTTTATTGTGGCAAGAGCCTTGGCCGCTTCATACCGGTCAGAGTTGCGCAGTACGAATCGCCGGAACGGCGATTAGCATGGCGGTACATATCGCGTTGAACCGGCGACGATCAGATCGCACGTTTCCATCTGCGTATTTTGGGTCCGACTAACTACGAACTTTGGC
This sequence comes from Pseudolabrys sp., assembly GCA_036505835.1. Classification (GTDB taxonomy): domain Bacteria; phylum Pseudomonadota; class Alphaproteobacteria; order Rhizobiales; family Xanthobacteraceae; genus Pseudolabrys. The sequence continues at coordinate 2,663 of DASXST010000096.1, forward strand.
AACATCACCAAAGACGCGACAATCAGAATCCAGAGCGCAGCGACAAACACTCTTTTTACATGCATGCGGACCCCCTACCTTGAGTGGGACTCACGTGGTTGCAAGCTTGGCTGGCGCCGGCGCCTTCAGAGTGTGATATAGCTCACAGGAGATAGTTATTTATTGAATTTTTACGCCCTAGGACTCACCGCCGATTGTCCGAAGAAGCAAGCGCACAATATGAATGATGCTTGCGGCGCTCGCTTCCCGGATTTACCCAAGGTGCTTTTAGCCACTTCCACCATCCGGGGGCGAATGCCTGATCACTGCCCATCGGGTTGCGGAGGTTTGCGCGGGGGAGCGGCCCGAGACCGGGGTGGGGACTCGACCGACCTCAATGTCGCAATGTGCGACAACTGATCTTGCTTTGCGGCGAGCTGGTCTTGCTTGGCGGAGAGCTGCTCTACCATTAGAGCGATCTGCTCCACGCTGCGCCGCACGACGAGGAGACTGAGTTCAAGCCGCTCCAACTGAGGAGAACTTGCAGCCGCCGTCGTCGACCCCTGGTCGTCGGGAGGCGCCTTCGCCCTCGAGACGGGCAGCAACCAGGCCAACGACGGGGCCTCTGTCTTGACCATCTCCATTGCTTCGTCGCCATAGGACTGCCAGGCCAAGGTGGCACCGATACCGATCAAAAAGACAATGGAATAGCGGCCAAAGGCGCAAAACATTCGCCTACCAATCGATCTCTTTTCATTCTTCTGAATGCTGGAAGGACGGGCCGTCGACCAATTGGACGGAACAGGCTTCGGCCCCGGGAAGGACGAACGAGGCGTCCACTCCCGGAGAAAATTCAGTCCATCGTCCTGAGTTGAACTTGGCGCGGAGGTCATCGTTGCCCCTCCGATTTACCGCTCCAACTTTATTGGTAGCGAAAGCCAGCCATCATCGTGTGACAGAAGCAAGGCGCGAGGGCAGCATTCTTGGGAAACAGCAACGTGAAATTTTAAGGCATTTTGTTACCGGCGCGCCATCATATCGAAAAACCGAAGCACGGCTGTGTTCATCCGGCATACCGCACCCTGATCATCTGTTGACTCCAGCGAAGATTGCGTCCTGATAGAGTATTGCATCGGCGGCGCATGCTAGCGGTTAGAACCAAAACGGAGCCACTGCTTGATGCCGGAACTATATGGCGAGGGCCCGTCAGTCGTCGTGGTAGGCCGCGGGCCCGCTGGATTGACGGCTGCGATTGCTCTGGCGCAAGGCGGCCTCTCCACCGTCCTTGCGGGGAAATCGCCGGCCAAATCCGATAACCGAACAACCGCACTCCTTGCCGGCTCAGTCACCGCCCTTGATACACTCAGCGTATGGAATCTTTGCGCAGCGCGGGCGGCACCTCTTAAAGTCATGCGGATCGTCGACGACACGGGCCGGCTGTGGCGCGCACCGGAGGTTATGTTTCAGGCAAGCGAGATCGGGTTGGATGCGTTCGGCTACAACATCGAGAACCGCTATTTAACCGATGCACTTGAGCAGCGTGCTCGCGGTCTGTCCGGCCTGCGTATCGTCGATGATGACGTCATTTCAGCTGTGAAAGATGAACGAACTGTGGCAGTCAAGACGAGGGACGAAGGCATTCTGCGCGCGGCGCTCGTGATTGGGGCCGATGGGTGCAACTCCATCTGCCGCGGAGCCGCCGGAATCGGAACAGCCGAACGCCGTTATCCGCAAGTCGCGCTGACACTCTGTGTTCGACATTCTCGACCGCATCAGGACACTTCCACGGAATTTCACACTCGGACGGGGCCGTTCACCTTGGTGCCTTTGCCCGGCGAACGATCGAGCGTGGTTTGGGTGCTGGATCGCGCTTCTGCCGAGCACGTCGCAGCATTGAACGATGCCGAACTCGCGAGAGAGATCGAACGGGCGTTACATTCCATAGTCGGGAAAATCGAGGTCGAGCCAGGGCGAGGTCAATTCCCCCTTCACGTCGCAACAGCGCGACGTTTTGCCGACAAGCGCATCGCACTGGTTGGAGAAGCCGCCCACGTCATACCACCAATCGGCGCACAGGGGCTCAATTTGGGTCTCCGCGATGCCGCGACGATTAGTGAAGTGGCCATCGCAGCCCATCGCCATGGGCTTGATATCGGCAACCCGGATGTACTCGCGCGATATGAGACGATGCGCCAGGCCGATGTCCGCAGCCGCACCCTGGTGGTCGATCTTCTCAATCGAACGCTCCTGAGCGACTTTCTGCCGACGCAAGGAATGCGCGGACTGGGCCTTTACCTGATCGATCGCATCGGCTCGCTGCGACGGGCTGTTATGCGCGAAGGTCTGGGACCAGCTTCCCGGCAACCCCGGCTAATGCGGGGCGAAGCGCTCTAGCCGAGCTTCGGCGCCTTTTTCACCCCGGGCGCTTGGCGAAAGTCCGGGCTAACCGGCAGAGGCAGCGCCGGGAGCGTCTTGCCCGACGCGGTTGCGACTTTGTGCGCGAACACTCCGCGTTGAACGAAATGTGGATCCGCCATGGCCGTTTCGAGCGAAGTTATGATGGTGGTGCAGCAATCGGCAGCCGCAAAAATCGGGCGCCATTGGTCAGACGTTTTCGCCGCAATGAGCCGCGCGACTGCATCGCGCGTCGCCTTTGGATCGCGGATATCATCAATGAGTTCGGCTGGCAATGAAATCGCTTTGGTGAAGGCAATCCAGAACTTCTGCTCGAGCGCCCCGCATGCAACCAGCTTGCCGTCCTTGGCCGGATAGATCTGGTAGCGAGGCGAACCGCCAACGAGCCACATCTCGCCCGGCTTGGGAAATCTGCCGGTGGCAGCGCCAAGTGCCAGCGCCGCCCAGGTGAAGGTGAACATTGCATCTGTCATTGCAATGTCGATGTGGCATCCCTGCCCGCATTGGTCGCGCGCTCGCAAGGCAAGCAAAATATTGATCACCGCGGGAAAGCTGCCTCCGGCAATGTCGGCCGCGAGCATTGGCGGCACGACAGGGCCCTCCGGCGGGCCAGGCTGGAGATCGAGCAAGCCCGTGTTGCCGATGTAATTGATATCGTGCCCAGCCTCGTTCACGCGCGGGCCGCTCTGGCCATAGCCGGAAATCGAACAATAGATCAGTCGGGGGTTGAGGGTACGGACGTCTTCATAACCGAGACCAAGGCGGCTCATCACCCCGGGGCGAAATTGTTCGACCAGAATGTCGGCACGTTGGATGAGCGGCATCAGTTTCGCTCGGTCGGCCTCGCTCTTGAGATCCAGTTCGAAGCTGCTCTTGCCGCGGTTAAGCATGAGAAACGCCGCGCTGTCGCCGTCAACCATGGGAGGAAAGCGTCGGGCATTCTCCCCGCCTGGTTGCTCGACTTTGATTACCTCTGCGCCTGCCTCCGCGAGCATCAGAGTGGCCAGCGGCCCCGGCAGGAGCGTTGTGAAATCCAGAACAGAAAGGCCCAATAGAGGCTGCATGATGGAGCAATGTCCCGTCAGCTTGCCTGATATTTTGTGGTACACAAGCGACGACTAATTAAGCACGCATTTTGGCCAGAAGAGACTACCGAATGAGACAGTTGCCCAACCTCGGTATCACGCTCGGCATGAATGCGCGCGTCTTTCCTGACAAGATTGCGGCCCGAGATCTCGAGAGGTCGATGAGCTTTCGGGAATGGAATATGCGCTCCTGCCGCCTCGCCAATGCACTCCTGGGATTGGGTTTGTCGAAGGGGGAGCGGATCTGTGTCTTGGCCTACAACTGCGTGGAATGGATGGAGATTTATGCCGCGACCGCGATCGCCGGCTTGATCGCGGTGCCGATTAATTTCCGGCTGGTCGGACCGGAAATCCGCTACGTCGTCGAAAACTGCGAAGCAAGCGCGCTTATCGTTCAGGAAGAATTTCTGGGGGCGATCGAGACTATACGCGACGATCTGCCGGTCCCGACCGGGAACTTCATCGTGTTCGGCGGCACTCGCCGACAGGCGGGGTATCGCGGCTACGAGGATCTGATCTCAGCGGCAAGCGACCGACCTTCGGATGTCGGCGTGGCAGCTCGCGATCCTTGGACCCTGATGTACACCTCCGGCACGACGGGGAAGCCAAAAGGGGCGATCCGCTCGCACGCCGGCAGCGCCATGCTTTCCCTTGTGACGGAGATGGAACTTGGCCTTAACCGAAGCGACAGCGCGCTGCTGGTCATGCCGATGTGTCACGCCAACTCGCTTTATTTTTTCGGCGCGTTCGCATATTGCGGTGCCGCGTGCACGATCTACAGCCGGAAGAGTTTCGATCCCGAGCATCTGGTTCGTACACTGGCCGAAGGCGCTGCGACTTTCACTTCTCTCGTTCCCACGCACTTTATCATGATGCTCGATCTGCCGTCGACGGTAAGGCAACGGTACAACGTGGACGCGGTCACAAAGCTCATGATTTCGTCGGCGCCGGCGCGCCGCGAGACGAAGCTGGCGATCATGAACTATTTCAGGAATTCGGGGCTGTTTGAGCTCTACGGCTCAACGGAAGCCGGATGGGTCACGATGCTTCATCCCGATGAACAGTTCTCCAAACTGGGATCGGTCGGCCGGGAATGCGTCGGCTCGCGCCCGATTCGATTGCTCGATCCCCAGGGCAAGGACGTGCCGGACGGCGAGCCAGGCGAACTCTTTTCTTGCAACGCCTACACCTTTGACGGCTATTGGAAGATGCCTGACAAGACGAAGGAGGCTTTTCGTGGAGATTATTGCAGCGTGGGCGACCTCGCCCGCCGCGATGAGGAGGGCTACATTTTTCTCGTCGATCGCAAGAACAATATGATCATTTCCGGCGGCGAGAACGTATATCCGTCCGAGATCGAATCCTTGGTTGGCGCCCATCCAAAGGTGAAGGATGTTGCTGTGATCGGCATAGCGGACGCAAAATGGGGCGAGCGCGTGCACGCTGTTATCGTGCCTCGCGATGGCGAGACGGCCACTCCGGAAGAGATTCTGGATTGGTGCAAGGACCGGATCGCCGGTTACAAGCGTCCGAGGTCGGTATCGTTCGTCCGCGAAGAAGACATGCCGAGAACTGCGACCGGAAAGATTCTCCACCGCGTGCTGCGCGCGCAGCATAGTTCCGCATCGAGCTGAGCTGATAGGGAGTGACTATGAGTCAGGCGGCGTACAAATCCCAGGACCTCAACGCCGATCCGCAATCCTGCGCGGCCTGGATTGCGCGTTTCCTGAAAGCGCGCGGCGTCGATCGTATTTTCGGTCTGCAGGGAGGTCATATTCAGCCGATCTGGGATCACGTTGCACGGCAGGGCATTCGCATCATCGATGTCCGCGATGAAGGTGCGGCGGTGCACATGGCACACGCCCATGCCGAATTGACCGGTCAGTTTGGCGTCGCAATGGTCACGGCGGGACCCGGTGTCACCAATACCGTGACCGCTATCGCCAATGCTTCACTTGCGCGTGTTCCCGTGTTGCTGATCGGGGGCTGCACGTCCCGCCCGCAGGCGAACATGGGGCCACTGCAGGACATACCTCACGTCGACATTCTGCGGCCAGTGACGCGCACATCGCGCACCGCCCGCGTCCCTGAACAGGTCGTGCGCGAACTCGATGAAGCGGTCGCTCGTGCATTGGGCGATGCGGGCGAACCCGGCCCGGTCTACATCGAGGTTCCGCCCGACGTTCTAAGGACCCGGGTACCGCCACAGCTTGTGCTCGACGAATGGATCCAGCCAAAGGCTGCCCGGCGTCTGCCCCCGGATCCCGTCGCCGTGACCGAAGCGGTCGACGTTTTCTGGTCGGCCAAGCGACCTCTGGTTATTACCGGTCGCGGCGCGAAACAGGCGGGCCCTGCCCTCGTACGCCTGCTCGAGGTGACGGGTGCGCTGTATTTGGACACGCAGGAAAGCCGGGGCCTTCTGCCTGCGGATCATCCCTCCACTGCCGCTGCAGTCCGCGCCGCAGCCATGACGGAAGCGGATGTCGTGCTGCTAATCGGACGAAAGCTTGACTATCAGGTTGGCTATGGCTCGCCCGCGGTCTTTCCCAACGCCCGCTTCATTCGCATCGCCGACAATGCAGGCGAACTTATCGACAACCGCCGCGGTCAGCCGGAATTGCTTGCTTCACCGGAGCTTGCCCTCGACGCCATGGTTCAAGCTGCAGGCAATCGTGAGACGAGGATCGACAAAGCGTGGGCGGATGGATTGCGCCAGCGGCATCGCGAGCGCACGGCCGCCTCTCAGCCCGCCAAAGATCGCCCCACGACCGGCGCCGACGGCAAGATACATCCAGGAGCGATTTTCGACGCGCTCGCGGCGGTCGTCCCGGCCGATTACATTGCGATCGCGGACGGCGGCGATCTTTTGAGCTTCGCGCGAACCGGCATGCGGGCGAACACCTACATGGATGCAGGCGCCTTCGGCTGCCTGGGGGTCGGCGTCCCGTTTGCGATCGCGGCCGCACTTGCATTGCCCGGTCGGCCGGTCGTTTCTGTCAATGGCGATGGCGCGTTCGGCATCAATGCGATGGAAATCGACACCGCGGTCCGGCACGGCGCGAAGGTCGTGTTCGTCGTATCCAACAATGCGGCGTGGAACATCGAACGTCTTGATCAGGAAATGAACTATGGAGGGCGCGTAGTCGGCACGACCTTGCGCCACTCCGATTATGCCGGGCTCGCGCGGGCACTCGGCGCATACGGCGAGCGGGTCGAGAAGCCGTCGGACCTTCAGGGTGCCCTGCAGCGCGCGCTGCAAAATGCGCCTGCAGTGATCGACGTCGTGACATCACAGTCGGTGCTGTCGTCGGACGCGCAGAAAGGGCTCGGGTTTGTGCCGGACTACCAGGCCTTGACGACATGGGATGAAGCAGAAAGGAAGCGACGCGAAGCGCGCTAGTTTCCGAGTAAGCCTTTCGTCGAATTTCGTGCCCACAATTTGGCCCACTTGGCGCGGCCTTTGCATTGCTCTAAGCAGAGCCGTCGTTTGGATGCTTTCATGAGACTGCCACGCCAGTTCTTTGCACCGCTTGCCATCGGCGCGCCGGCCCCCTTGCGCGAGGCGCCTGTGCGTCTGGAGCGCATGATCCATTTCATACCGCCGCACAATGAAAAAGTGCGGGCAAAGGTGCGCGAGCTTGCGCAACAGGTGGACGTCATACTCGGCAATCTGGAAGACGCCATCCCGGTCGACGCAAAGGAGGTGGCGCGCAAAGGCTTTATCGAGATGGCCAGGATGATTGATTTCGGCTCGACCGGGCTATGGACGCGCATCAACGCACTCAATTCACCGTGGGCCTTCGACGACATCATTGAGATCGTAGGCACTGTCGGCAACAAGCTCGACGTCATCATGCTGCCCAAAGTGGATGGGCCATGGGATATCCATTATCTCGACCAGTTACTGGCGCAGCTCGAGGCGAGGCATCAGCTGAAAAAACCGATCCTCATCCATGCCATTCTCGAAACCGCGCAGGGCGTCAACAATGTGGAGAATATCGCGACTGCTTCGCCTCGCATGCATGGCATGAGCCTGGGGCCCGCCGATCTTGCCGCCTCCCGTTCCATGAAGACGACGCGAGTCGGCGGTGGCCATCCGGAGTACAAAGTTCTTGCGGACGCGCAAGGCGACGGACCACGTGCGACGTCTGAACAGGATCTCTGGCATTATACGATTGCAAAGATGGTCGATGCCTGCGCCGCCGCCGGCATCAAGCCGTTCTATGGGCCGTTCGCGGATTTTTCGGATCCGGCCGCGTGCGAGGTGCAATTCCGCAATGCATTCCTCATGGGATGCGTCGGCGCCTGGTCGCTGCACCCGTCGCAAATCGAAATAGCCAAGAAGGTTTATTCGCCCAATCCGTCGGAGGTGGCGTTCGCGAAGAAAATCGTGACGGCCCTGCCCGACGGTGCGGGCGCCGTTATGATCGACGGTAAAATGCAAGATGACGCCACCTGGAAGCAGGCCAAAGTGCTGCTCGACCTTGCGAAACTCGTCGCGGCTAAGGATCCCGCGATGGCAGCGCGCTACGCCTTGTGACTGAAGCGCGAAGAGAATGTCTTCAATGGAATAAAGTGCGCAACGCGAAGTTCAAAATCGGTCAGGCGGTGAAGCACCGCTCATTTTTGGATTAGCGGCAACAAACGGTAGCAATAACAATAAGATAATTGATTTTCCTCATTTGGAATATCGCCAGAATCTGAGATTTGGCAACGCCCTTGGCAACAATGAGCAGATTTCGCGGGGGCAAGCTGCTTGCCGCCCGCTAATGATCGTGCGGGCCAAAAAACGGCGAGCCCAGCAGGACAAGAATCCATATTGCCGCGAGCATTCCGAAAGCAATACCGAGCACGGCCATTTGCTCACCCCCGTGATTCCGAACTCTCCTGTCAAAGTTTACGACACCACGGGTCTGAGGAGTATGCGGCTCGATGGTCGATCGCCCACGCCCTGATGAGAGCGAGCCGGGAACGCGGTAGGCCTCAGAGAGTTAAAGAGTGCGGCCGTCAGCACCCGTCCCCTTACCCCCGAAGCTGGCGGCGCTTATTTGGGGCTACCGTTTCCCGGCGGTGGCCCCCTTTTTTGAACCTAATCCGATAAGGAAAGGGCGACAAAAAACACCCGCGCGGAACTACGGCGAGGTGTTGGCGTTTGAGCGAATGACTCTGTTCGCTGTCCCCCCGTGGTCGCGGACAGTGTAATTGCGCGGCTCTTTCATTTTAGCGAATGGACCTGCATCTCACAGAATTTCAGTGATCGACGGGGCCGTGTGTCAAATTTAAATGCGTTCATGCTGCTAATCGGTATCTAATTGTGGTGCTCGCGATGGTGACCCGCTGTGGCGATTTACAAACTGATTGCGAACGGTTCCTTCGGCCCCGCTGAAATCGAGATCATGAAGGTCGCTTATGAGGCCGCCTTGGTCGACGTGGGCGTCACCAGTCCAAACGATCCGATCACCGATCCTATTGCAAAGGCGATTGTCAGCGTGACAGCGAGCGGCGAACGCAACCCGAAAGAAGTAATGGAACGCGCTTTGAATGCCCTAGGCGTTCGTAGATCCGCCGCATAGGCGTGTCGCGAAGCAGCTACTGATGGCGCGACCTGGGTTCCGGTGGCCAAACGACATAATCATCTTTAGTCCAGCCATAATAACCCGCGGCGTGGTGCCCTGCTGAGGAGGCTATCAACTCGCCAAAACGGCGATGAACTTTATAATCGAGGGAGTGTTCTAACCTGTGCACCGTAACGAGCACCACCGAAACTTTGGTCACAAAGCGCATTCGCAAGCCTCCTTTCGCCGTATTTGAAATAACACCGCGCACCCAAAAATCATTCATCCGGCTATCGACGGCGCGGCATTGGGCCCAAGGTCCAACTTCAAAAATCTGTGAGGCGGGTTAGAAACGAAGCAGTACTTTCCTGCTAAAACTTAGGCGCCCGTAACGGGGTGACGTTGCGGGCCTTTTGTTATGTTGGCCGACATGATGGGTTTGCTGAATCAATTTGTTCTAGTCAAAGCTTGCAAAAGCCGTGGTGACGAGTGGTGGTCGCCCGACGATTACGATGTGCGAGATAGCCACAGCAAAGTAGTCGGGCGCATCATGCATCACCCGCAAGCACCGAAAGACCTGCCGTGGTTCTGGACGATAACGGCGCGTGGAA
>DASXST010000097.1:0-10336 GCA_036505835.1 Pseudolabrys sp.
CCGAGATGTCAGAATACCCGGGCGACAGCGGAAAAGATCCGGACGCATTCGATTCTACCAGCCGTACTTCTTACTTGATTAGTGATCAGTTCGATTCCGGCAGCAATCATCGCGAACGTCAGCCAAATGCCTGATCTTTCATAGTAAAATATAGGAATATTGTCTTGGTGCCCAGGGGCGGAATCGAACCACCGACACCGTGATTTTCAGTCACGTGCTCTACCAACTGAGCTACCTGGGCGCCGGATCGGCCCGAGCGGGCCGATCAGCAAAGCGCGGGCGTTATAAAGGTTCGAATCCGCACTGTCCAGAACGCTCCTGCGCCCCGACTGGTCGCGTTTCAATGCCGATCGCCACACGGAACCGATTTTTCAGCGCGACGCCGTCGCGTAACGGAAGCACGCGGGGCGGCTCCTCGGCTGCAATCTGTACCCGGGCGAAAAGTGTCTCGCGGAGATTCTGCAACCGACGTGCGAGATCAGCCAATTCTTTCTCATCACGCACATCGAGACAGCTCGCGATGCCGCAGCCGCGCGCCACGCCAATCAGGTCGACACCCGCCTGGGTATGGCTCGGCTGCATGCCCGTCTCGCCATAGACGCCATTATCGAAAACGATCACGGCGAGATTGCGCGGCTGCTGGATGCCGATGGTTGCGAGCGAGCCGAGCCCCATCAGCATCTCTCCATCGCCCGTGATCACCGCCACCCGGCAATCAGGCTGCGCAAGCGCGAGCCCCAATCCAATCATGGCCGCTCCCCCCATCGCCCCCCAGAGATAGAAATTGCGATCGTTGTCGCCGGCGGAGGCAGCGTCCCAGGCGGTCGAGCCAAGTCCCGGTATGACCAACAGGTCGTCGCCGCGTCCGGCGAGTAATGCGGCCATCGCTGCGCGGCGTTCGAGCTTCACTTGGTCCATACCTTCTTGCCGATCAGTTCCTGCGACAGGATCACAGCGGCGATGCGTTCGTCGCCGAACGCGTGCTGGATGGCGCGTTCGGCGTTGCCGGCAACCTCAGCCGGGGCATGCGCGCGGTAAACCTTCGCCTCGCACAACTTGAGCACCGGATCGATGATCGATCCCATGGGCACCTGCCAGGGATTGAACTCCTCCCATTCGCCGCGCATGGTGATGAACATGAGCAGTGGAAAGCGGCAGGTGCGCGCCAGCGAAAACATGTTGACGCAATTTCCGACCCCGCTCGACTGCATCAATAGCACAGCTCGCTCGCCGCCGAGCCAGGCGCCTGCCGCGAGCGCCACGCCTTCTTCCTCGGTAGTGAGCGCGACGTCGCGGATACCGCGATCGGCCCGGCAGCGCTCGATCAGGCGCGCATGGCCGGCATCGGGCACATAGCAAACTTGCCGGACACCGCCGCGCTTGAGTGTTTCGAACAAGCGGTCGGGCCAATCAGCGGTCCGCGCGTTCATTTTCCCCCGCCTCGCCCTCCGCCGGGCGCTCGCCGTCTTCGTCCTCATCGTCCTTCGCAGGTATCGCATAGATCCCGGACAGCCATCGATTGAGATCGATGTCGGCGCAGCGTTTTGAGCAGAATGGTTCGAATGCGGGGTCGACGGGCTTGCCGCAGATCGGGCAGGCCCGCGCGCTCAAGGTTTTGTGGTCGATCTCATTCATTCTGCGCCGGTCTCCGGATTTGGAGCAGGACCTGGGCGCCGCTTCACACCGCGCTCAGCCAGCCGAAACGAATCGGATAGCCCTCGCCACCCAGCAGCGTCATGACTTCGTAGAGCGGCAAGCCAACAACATTGCTATATGAGCCCACAATCTTCACAATGAAAGTGCCGGCGATGCCCTGCGCGGCATAGCCGCCCGCCTTGCCGCGCCATTCACCCGAAGCAAGATAAGCTTCGATATCCTCCTCCGACAGTCGCTTGAAGCGCACGCGCGATTCGACAAGCCGCTGACGGAAGTTCTCTTTCGGGGTCACCAGGCAGATAGCGGTATAGACCCGGTGATTTCGGCCCGAAAGCAGCCGCAGGCATTGCGCCGCCTCGTCGAGCAGTTCTGCCTTGGGCAAAATACGCCGACCGACTGCCACCACCGTGTCCGCGGCGAGGATGTACGCTCCTCGCAACTCATCATCCAGGTTCACGTTCGCCAAGGCCGCCGATGCCTTAGCCTGGGCCAGTCGCGTAGCGTAGGCACGCGGGATCTCGCCGCGCTGGGGAGTTTCATCGAGATCGGCAGGCTTGAGGGCGTCCGGCTCGATTCCGGCCTGATTGATCAGGGCAAGGCGGCGCGGCGAACCGGAAGCGAGCACGAATTTGGGACGGCCGATCATGTGGCGAGGCAGCGATGACCTGAAGGAACGCGGTGAATGGGCGCGGAACCTAGCGGAACGAGGCAGTTTTCACAACCCGAACCGATCGGCGCGGCTACTCGTTGGTGCCGCGCGCCTGCGCGAAACGCTCGCGGATTCGCGCCATCAGCTGGTCCCGCACGTCGCGATAGGCATTGAGCCGCTGCTCGCGGTTTCCCTCGGCTACGGCCGGGTCAAGCATCGGCCAATATTCGACCTCCGCGGCAACCTTGCGGGTCAACTCGAGCGCCTTGTGATGGGCAGGCGGCGAAAGCGTGACGATCAGATCGAAGTTGAGCCCTTCAAGATCCTCGAGCTCTTCGAATGTGATCGGCTTGTGGCGCGAGATGTCGATGCCGATTTCCTCCATGGCCGCGACAGCAAACGGGTCGAGCGCGCCTTTCTGCACTCCGGCCGAGCCAACGTAAAGGTTCTTTCCGAACATCTGTCGGAGCAGCCCGGCAGCCATTGGCGAGCGCACGGAGTTCATCCCGCAGGCGAATAAGATCGCGTGGGGCCGCGATGAGCGCTCGGGCGCTGTCAATGCTTGTTCTCGCTCGCCCCCGCGACCCGACCTCCGCCCGTTTTGTGAGTTTCGGCGGGTTGCGGTCCGCCGAATCGTGCAGCGCGAAGGCGGACGGCGGCGACGCAGGGCCAGGACGCATGACGTTTCGATGCGCAACCGGAGTCCCGCTTACGCGGGAACGAACGGCCTGTGTGCCCGCCCAAACAGACCATATCTCAACCCTTCCAGTGCAGCACGCAGATCAAAGTGAAAATGCGACGCGCTGTATCAAGATCGACCGCTACCTTCCCCTTCAGCCGTTCCATCAGGATGCGCGAGCCATCGTTGTGGATCGCACGCCGGCCCATATCGATCGCCTCAATCTTCTCGGGCGTTGCCGTGCGGATCGCCTGATAGTAGCTGTCGCAGACCATGTAGTAGTCCTTCACGATTCGCCGCAGCGGCGTGAGCGAGAACAGGTGAGCGATGACCGGCTCGCCGTTTTCACGACGGATGTCGAAGACAAGACGGTTGCCGTTGATGCTCAGGTGAAGCGTGTAAGGCCCTTCCTCGTGACCGACAGGGACAAAGGAGTTCTGTTCGAGCAGGTCATAGATCGCGACCTGCCGTTCGTGCTCGACATCCGGATTGGAACGGCCGATCGATTCCTCATCGAGAACGACGCCGACGAGACGTCGCTTCATCGCAGCAGGCGGTGATTTTGCCGCGCTCATTTCTGATTGAGACGCATCGCTACTGAGCGCGCGTGCGCCTCAAGGCCTTCCGCCCGGCCAAGTGCGATGGCGGCCGGGCCTAGCGCACGCAATTGCTCCGGCCCGCACTTAAGCAATGAGGTGCGTTTCATGAAATCCAGAACGCCGAGGCCGGACGAAAAACGCGCGGAGCGCGCGGTCGGCAGCACGTGATTGGAACCGGCAATATAATCGCCAATCGCCTCCGGCGTGTGGGCGCCAATGAAGATCGCGCCCGCATTGCGGATCCGGCGGACAAGCTGCTCCGCATCGGCCGATATGATTTCCAGATGCTCGGGCGCGAGCTGGTCGACCAAGTCGATCGCACCGGCAAGGCTCGGCACAACGAGGATCGCGCCAAAATTGCTCCACGCAGCACCGGCGACCTCTGCCCGCGGCAAGGTCTTGAGCTGGGAAGCAATCGCCTTCTCGACTTGCGCGACAAGGGCAACGTCGTCCGTGATCAGGATCGGCTGCGCACTGGCGTCATGCTCGGCCTGCGCCAGGAGATCAGCTGCGATCCAGTCGGCATTGCCCGTCTTATCGGCCAGAATCAAGACTTCGGAAGGCCCGGCGATCATGTCAATGCCCACTTTTCCGAATACGAGGCGCTTGGCGGCCGCGACATAGGCATTGCCGGGACCAACGATCATGACAACCGGCGCGATGGTCTCGGTGCCGTAGGCAAGCGCGGCGACCGCTTGCGCGCCGCCGACACGATAAATCTCGTCCACGCCGGCGAGCTTTGCCGCTGCGAGGACCAGAGGATTGATCTTCCCCTCCGGAGCGGGAACGACCATTGCCAGGCGGGGAACACCGGCGACCTTGGCCGGGACCGCGTTCATGAGAACCGATGACGGATAAGCGGCGGTGCCGCCGGGCACATAAAGGCCGACCGCCTCAACCGCTGTCCACTTCGCTCCCATCTCAACTCCGAGCGCATCGGTGAAGCGCTCTTCCTTCGGCAGCTGGCGGAGGTGGTAGGCCTCGATGCGGTCGCGCGCGAGCTTGAGAGCCGCCAACGCTTCCGCCTCGCATGATTTCTCGGCGCCTGAGATTTCCGTAGCGGATACCCGCAGGCCCGCCTTGGCGAGATCGGTGCGGTCGAACCTGGCGGTCAACTCGAATAATGCCGTGTCTCCGCGCGCGGCCACGTCCGCAACGATGCGGCGCACAGCCTCCTCGACATCCTGCGCCGCTTCGCGCTTGATCGCGAGCAGGCTGCGAAACTGTTGGGGAAAATCCGCGTTTTGACTGTTCAGGCGGACGGGCATGACCTGTTTCCTGCCGGCTCGCGGCCGAAGGACAGGTCAATGGGTGATGCGGGCCTTGGCGTCAACCCTGACTCAGAACCGCAGTTAAAACTCAGGTCCTGCCGGTTTTGCCCACCTGCTCGTCAACAGTTGCATGGCAGGGGCAAGCCGCCGTTGGCCAGCTTGGGCCCATATCCGCGAGCTCCGCCTCCAGGCATTCGACCTCGAGCCGAAGCGTGGCCCCGCCCGAGAAAACCAGGGTCACCGTGCCGGCCGGAGCGTCGGTCTCGGCAAACTCGATCGCCAAAAGATTGAGAACACCCTCCTTCTGAGCCGGATTTACGTGCTGGCATTTACAGGACAAAACGCGCTCGAAGCGCAACGCGGCCCGGCGGCGGCGGAATTCATTGCTGGCGTCGTTCGCGCTTTCCCAGTCGAAACGATTGAGCCCGAGAACAAGACGCCTTTCTTTCGGCCGCCAATGCACATCGGCAACCTTGACGACGGCGTCCTGCAGGTGGGTCGAAGCGACCTCGAGATCTTCCTCGTCAAGGACCACGAATTTCAGCGCGTCCATGGCGTGTCACTCCCTCACCCGCCTAATTAGGCAAAGCCCTTTGCCCGCGCAAGATGGTCAAGCACCCGGAAATGCCGGCTCCAGGCCGGCGGCAATCCAACGGGGCCTGGCCGCCGGCCCAACGAGCGTCCGCAGCAGGGCTTTGGCCCCGTCACGAGAGGCCCCGCGCGCGTGAATACCCCCGGTATAAGTGTTGGCGTTATGCAATTCACCCGGCAAAGGGCCAATTACTTTGGCGCCTTTTACCGGCAGAACCTCGCTGATGAAGGTGGTGCCGAGCTCCGCCCGCCCCTCGGCAATCGAGGTCGCGACGTCATGGCCGCCCTTGCCGAGCACCGCCTTCCTGTTGATCTCCTTGGCAATGCCAAGCTTTTGCAACAGCGCGGCAAACATGATGCCACCGGATCCGCCAGCTTTCGGGTCCGTGTAAGCCACCGACCGCGCATTCAGCAAAGCCTGCGTGAAAGCTTCGGGCGTTGAAATATCCGGCTCGGGTGCACCCTCGCGCACCACAACGCAGGTGACGGTGCGGCCGAGATCGGTGACGGTTTCTGGGATCAAGAGGCCAAGCTTTACCAGCTCGGCAATTGCCGATTCGGACAAGATGACGAGGTCAGCCACTTCGCCATTCTTGATGCGCTCGCGCAACGAGCCCGCCGTTCCGAAGTTCAGATCAAGCTTGTTGCCGCTTTCCCGCTCGAATTCGGCGCCAAGCGCCGCGACCATCGACTTTACGGCGCCCGCGCTCATCACTTTGATGCCAGCCACGAATTCCTCCCTCGCCGCGGGATCGTGGCCGAACGCGCGGATTTCGTCTAGGCGCTGATGCGTTCGATCGCAGCACCGCAACGGGAGAGCTTGTCCTCCAGCCGTTCAAAGCCGCGGTCGAGATGATAGACCCGGTTGACCATGGTCTCGCCCTCGGCGGCAAGCGCAGCAATCACAAGCGACACCGAGGCACGCAAGTCGGTCGCCATCACCGGCGCGCCCTTGAGCCGATCGACTCCTTCGATCGTCGCGGTTTCGCCATCGAGCTGAATGCGCGCCCCGAGTCGCACCAGTTCCTGCACATGCATGAACCGGTTTTCGAAGATGGTCTCGGTGATATGCGAAGTGCCCTCGGCACGGGTCATCAGCGCCATCAGCTGCGCCTGTAGGTCGGTCGGAAAACCGGGGAAGGGCGATGTACTGACCTCGACAGGCCCGAGCCCCGAGCCGTTGCGAACAACGCGAATGCCTTGGTTGGTCGCCGTTATCGTGGCACCCGTCTGCTCGAGGATGTCGAGTGCAGACTGCAGCAATTCCGGACGCGCGTTCTGCAAGAGAACATCGCCCCCCGTCATCGCCACCGCCATCGCATAGGTTCCGGTTTCGATCCGGTCGGGCAGCACCGCGTGTCGCGCGCCGTGCAGTTTCGCCACGCCTTCGACGACGATGCGCGAAGTGCCCGCGCCGGAGATTTTCGCACCCATCTTGTTGAGGCAATCGGCCACGTCGCCGATCTCCGGCTCGCGCGCGGCGTTTTCGATGACCGTTGTGCCATTGGCGAGCGAGGCAGCCATGATGGCGGTGTGCGTGCCGCCGACGGTTACCTTCGGGAAAACGATCTCGCCGCCGCGCAATCCATTCCTTGCCCGCGCAATGACGTAGCCCGCTTCGATCTCAATTTCCGCACCAAGCTTTTCCAGGGCCATGATGAGCAGATCAACCGGCCGCGTTCCGATGGCGCAGCCGCCGGGCATTGAGACGTTGGCTTCACCCATTCTCGCCACGAGGGGCGCCACCACCCAGAAGCTTGCGCGCATCTTCGAGACGAGATCGTAGGGAGCCGTGGTGTCGACGATCTGCTTTGCGGAAATGTGGATCGTGCGGCCCTGATTGGGATCTTCGCCCGGCCGCTTGCCTGCAATCATGACATCCACGCCATGATTGCCGAGAATACGCTGAAGCTGGATGACATCGGCCAACCGCGGGACCTTTTCGAGGATCAGGGTCTCATCCGTGAGCAGGCTCGCGATCATCAATGGAAGCGTTGCATTCTTCGCGCCCGAAATCGGGATTGTGCCGCTCAAACGCTGACCGCCGACTATGCGTATTCGATCCATGCCTGCCCCCGCGTCTCGCCGTGGCGCTTCACCTGCATCATGTCTGACCAAGGGGCCACGTCACATCCTACGCAGCCCATTGCCAACACCTTCCGTCGCCAATTACGGCGAAAGTCCGACCGTATCCTGCGGCGCACTCAGGGAACCTGTTCAGGTTTGGAATTCAAAGGCTTCGGGGGCGCTTTCGATGCCGCCGAAGTAGCGCGCCCACGCTCCTGCGCCTTGCGGCGACGCAAATTTTCCCGCAGCTCCATCGCCAGGCGATGGCTGCGCTCAACAGGCTTTCTGGGCTTGCTCTCCTTAGGCGAGCGCGTCATGGCCGTATTATCGTCCTGCAGCCCGATGTTGCCAACCTGATCCATTGCTTGCGCGTCCGGGGGTCGTGTGGCAGTTTCCGCCGCGTTTGCGCGATTTTATTTTCTGCGCCCTTGCTGCCGTAGCTCAGTGGTAGAGCACCCCCTTGGTAAGGGGGAGGTCGAGTGTTCAATCCACTCCGGCAGCACCAATTTCAAAGACTTATTCGGCATCGCTCGGCACCGTTCGGCAGAACACAGCACGAACTAGCAAGATCGACGTTGAGAAAACGTTGAACTTCGTTCGCGGCATGTTCCTATTTTCGTTGGGTTGCACAGGTTCGCAACGCGGACTTTCACAAAAAATCTGAACCAAAACCCCGGCTCCGAAGAGCCGGGGGAAAGGATCAATGACAATGGACGAGATAGACGCGCGCGATTCAAAACTCAATAGGCAACCCCAAAATTCTGGTGATGCTGCGCCCAACAACGGCGAGCGTGTTCGCTGTCGGAATCTGCGATGCCGCTGTAAGCTGGGCGCGCCAACCGACAATCACCACAAGGCATTCTGTTCGCAATATTGCTACGACCAATTCTATCGTTGGAAATGCGTCGTCTGCGAAAAAGAGCTCCCGCGGGAGGGCAGGCGGCGAACGCTGTGTCGGGGCCACAAGTGTCGGCTCGATTATCGCAAGTTCCGCCCGACCTATTCGCTATCTAATAGCGTTGAGCTACCCCGGGGGCCAAAATGTAAATCTGACTCAAAAAATCCCTGCAAAACAGACACTTTTTTCCGCGTCGGAGCCGGTCCGGGGTGGCGTTGGGAGGCGCGTGCAGACGAGCACCGACTATTCCTCCGCGATGACCATGTGGTGATCATCTCGGGCGTCGAGGGCGACTGGCGCGTCACCTATCCGCGCATGATCCCGATTCAATCGGCGCCCGGCTTAGAGGCGGCCCGCAAGCTCGCAATCAAGGTAGCATTTTGGACATGGCCTATTGGCGGCATCAAACCAAAGCCCGTCCCCCAAGAAAAACCCACCGAAGTCGAGTGGCGAAAGCGGGACGCGGCTGACGAACAATACGTCGCGGCGGATGAAGAGCGGCTGCGAACCGAGCCGGTCGATCTTTCTGGAAATTATGCGCCGCGCGACAGTGGCGAATGGATCGACTGGCCGCCCGATGAGGATGCGCCATGAGCACTCGCGCTGTCTTCGGTGATGCACAACCGATTTATGCCGAGCACGGCATTGCGACGTTTCCGGTGACGGAATTAAAAGCGCCAGTGGTTCGTGGCTATTTGAAGATGGGACTCGACACGAGCCGGGAACTAGTAATCAAGTTCCCAGATGCACCGGCGATTGGCTTTGCCACCAAACCACGGAACCGCGTCACCATACTCGACATCGACACGCCGGATGAAAAGGTCCTCGCGGATGCGCTCAACAGGCACGGACACACGCCTCTCGTTGCCCGCACCGGTAGCGGCAAATTCCACGCCTATTACCGGCACAACGGTGAGCGCCGCAAGATCAAACCATGGCGCGGTTTGGCTATCGACCTACTCGGCACTGGTGGCTTCGTAGTTGCGCCGCCGTCTGAAGTGGCGAAAGGCAGTTACAGCTTTATTGAGGGGACGCTCGTCGACGTCGATCGGCTGCCGGTTCTACGCAATCTTGATTTGCCCGAACCAAAGCATCCATCTGCGATAAAGGGCGAGCGCAACAATAAGCTGTGGGAGCACTGCATGCGACAGGCGCGCCACGTTGACACTTTCGACGAACTGCTCGACGTAGCCCGCACAGCCAATGACAGCTTCCTACCGTCGATGGAGGATTCCGAGGTTATTAAAATTGCCCAGTCGGCGTGGGACTATACCGAACGCGGCGACAACAGGTTTGGCCAGTTCGGGGCTTATGTGCCGCTTGAGTTGGTCAACCGACTAGCCACGACGGAGGCTGGCAAAGGCCCGCAAGCTAATTGTGAACTGGGGGCTGGTCGAACAGGTATCCCCACAAACCAGACACCGCCCCGCCCGATATCGCTGGCCCCGCACTAAGCCAGGGAGGGCCTAGCCGTGAGTTTAGGGTCACCAAACTGGGGAGTAATCCTCAACTTACACTTCCCCCCTCTTCCTTATCCTTCCTTTAGCCTCCTAGACAAACGGTTTGGACGGGTTCGGCTTGATCAATCCTCTGACCGCAGAGTCGTCGCAGTGTTGGTGAAACGCGGAGTTACGGGACCAGTAAAGTCAGAGTCGAAATGCTGAGATCTTGGCGATGGCCGTTATTTAATGGAGAGATGGACATGGGCATGCACCTGCTAAGTGAGCACGGCGACTGGAGCTTCAATAATTCTGGCTGGCGATACTGCCTGGAAACCGCAATCGAATTCGGATGGTCACCGGAGGGAACCGTTGCGCCCATAGATTTCCAGGGCGACTGGAATGGGGTCTATTTTACTAACGATTATCAGACGGTGACGGACCGCGATGCCTGCGCTTTGGGAGAGGCGCTTCTTCGTGCCGCGCC
>DASXST010000098.1:0-4264 GCA_036505835.1 Pseudolabrys sp.
TCCGGTGCCAAGCAACACCCCCAGTTCGACCATCGCCGCCGTGCTTCCCTTATCAACCGCTTTGCGCCAGGCGCCGATCGCCTCCGCCATCTGCCGGTTCGCGGCGTAGGCGCGGCCGAGCTCGTAAAAAGCGCGTCGGGATGAGGTCGATGCCGTCTTGCAAAACTTGATCGCCGTCGGGATGTCGGAGGGCGCAATCTCGGCCGTGCCTTTTACATCTGTGGGCTTGTCGGGGTCGGAGGGATCGGCCGCGATCCGGTCGCACAGAACGAGATCAGCCGATTGAGCGCACGCGGAGACAGGAATGGCAAGGGACAACAAACCGAGGCCTACGGCGATCGAAACTGCACAAGATTGTCTTATCATGACTCGACGGCGGCTGGCGCAGGGAGACTTTTGCAGAGAATGATTTTAAGACCGCTCGTCTTGTCCAGCAAGCGGAGTCAAATGATCGCGTGCCGGACTTTAGCGGATACCCATTCGCTGACGATCACCGTAGCAATAATAACGAGCAGGATCAGCGACACCTGTGTCCAGTAGAGTTGCGTGATCGCGGCATTGAGCTCGAGTCCAATCCCGCCTGCGCCGACAAGCCCAAGAACAGTCGACTCGCGAATATTGATGTCCCAGCGAAACACCGAGATGCCGGCAAAGGCGGGCAGAACCTGCGGCACGATCCCGTAAGCCGTGACCTGTGCGCCGGATGCGCCGGTCGCGCGCACGGCCTCAACTTGTCCTTCGTCGATTTCCTCGATCGCCTCATAGAGCAGCTTGGCGCAGAACCCGATCGAGCGCAGCGCAATCGCGATGATGCCGGCAAACACGCCGGGGCCAATGATCGTAACCAGCATCAAAGCCCAGATCAGTGCATTGATCGAGCGCGACGACACAATTACGAATAATGCGATAGGCCTGACGACACTGACGCTCGGCGTGGTGTTGCGCGCAGCACAATAGGCTACCGGGATCGCGAGCAGTACCGCGACAAGAGTGCCGACGGTAGCGATGTTGATGGTGTCCCAGATCGGACGGCCGAGTGCGCGGATATAAAGCCAGTCCGGCGGCACCATGCGTACGGCAAGGTCGCCTGCCTGCTGCGGCGCGTCCCAGACGAAAGCCCAGATTGTCTTGTCGGAAATGAGCTCAAAGCAGCCGATCACCGCGGCCGTCGCGACAAGCCAGGCAGCCCAGACCAGCAACTGAACGCGCGTTTCGCGGCGCTGCCAGGTTCGTGGGCGTGCCGGGATCGTGGTCATCACTGCACCCAACGCCGCAGGTAGCCGGAGCCGTATTCGCACAGCATCACGATTGCGATGATCACGATGATGATCGCGGCAGCGGAGCTGAATTCGTAGCGGTCGAATGCGGTGTTGAGCGTCGCGCCGATGCCGCCGCCGCCGACAATGCCGATCACTGCCGATTCACGAAAATTGATATCAAAGCGATAGAGACCGAGCCCGATCATGCGCGGCATGACCTGGGGCTGGACGCCATAGTTGATCCATTGCAGCCAGCTCGCGCCCGAAGCCCGCACAGCTTCCGCCTGCGCGGGGTCCATGTCCTCAATGTCCTCGGCGAGCAGCTTGCCGTAGAAGCCAATGGTCGCAAAGGAGAGCGTGACAAACCCGGCGAACGGCCCGAAGCCGAAAAGCTTCACGAAAAAAATCGCGAGGATGACTTCCTGAAAGCTGCGCGAGACGGCCAGCACGGCACGACAGAAGTAGTACACCGGCGCGGGCGCAACGTTTTTCGCCGCGCCTATCCCCACCGGGATCGACAAAGCGATGCCGACCACGGTGGAGACGACGGTCATCCACATGCTTTCTGCAATGCCTTCGACGATCTCGTCCCAGCGGCTTAGAAAGTCAGGCGGGAAAAACGCCGACACGAACGCGGCGCCGCGCGGCAGGCCTTCCCACACACGCGTCCAGTTCACCGGGGTGGTCTGAAATACCAGCGCGAGATAGACCACCGCTCCGGTGACGAGCGTCCAGCGCAACCAGGCTAATTTGATCAGCGGCGGTTTTTTCCAGCGACGCGGAACGGTGGCGGCTACAGACATACGGCCTCTCCACCGTCATGGCTGGGCTTGACCCGGCCGTCCACGTCTTTCTTTGCCAAGACGTGGATGCCCGGCACAAGGCCGGGCATGACAATTGATAGACCGACATTGACCATCACGTCAGGCCTGCCAGGCGGTCGCGGTCGGGACGAGGCACTTCGAATGGCACGACGTTGTCGGCTTCCACGTCCGTGGATTCCTCATCCACCTTGCGAATCGTGGCCGACCAGTCCTCCTCGCCGTAGATCGATGTGAGGACTGCCGGCGTCAGCTTGTCGGGCGGACCGTCATAAACGATCTCGCCGAGACGCAGGCCGACGATGCGCTCTGCGAACATCTGCGCCAGCATCACGTCATGGATATTGATAATCGCAGAAAGCTTGCGCTCCTCGCACAGCTCCCGGATCAGCCGCATGATCTGCCGCGACGTCTTCGGATCGAGCGAGGCGGTCGGCTCATCTACCAGCAGCAATTCTGGATTCTGGATCAATGCGCGGCAGATGCCGACGCGCTGCCGTTGGCCGCCGGATAGTTCGTCGGCGCGCTTGTCAGCCATGTGATCGAGACCTACCCGCTCGAGAAGGCGGAAAGCCGCGTCAATATCGGATTGCGGAAAACGCCGCAGCCAGCTTTGCCAGAAGCCGACATAGCCGAGCCGTCCGGTGAGGACGTTCTCCATAACCGAGAGCCGTTCAACCAGCGCATATTCCTGAAAGATCATGCCCATGCGACGCCGTACACGACGCAGCTCGGCGGCGCCCAGCTTGACGATATCGACGTCATTCAGCGCAATCGAACCGGATGTCGGCTCGACCAGCCGATTGATGCAGCGGATCAGTGTCGACTTGCCCGCGCCGGAAGGGCCGATCAGGGCCATCACCTGTCCGTCCGGCACCTCGATGTCGACGCCCTTGAGCGCAAGATCGCCGGTGCGATAGCGCTTGGTCAGGCCCTTGATCCGCAGCATCCGACTCCTCTGCCGCTGCGCATCATTACTTGCAGCTGTATTTGACGCCGCTTGCTGAGTCGATCTTGCGGATGACGGCCCAGTCTTTCTTGTAGGTTATAGGCACGAACCTGTCCTGACCCTTGAACTCGGCCTGCAACGATGAGCCCTCCCATTGGAATGTGAAGAAGGCGTCCTTGATCTTCGCCTGCAACGCCGGATCCAGATTGTGGGCCACGCCATACCCGGTTGTCGGGAACGTTTCGGACTTATAGATGGTTCGGATCTTGTTCTTGTCGACGACATTGCGCTCGAACATCCGGAACATCACTTCGTTCGCTATCGCAGCCGCGTCGTAGTCCTTGTTGGCAACGCCAAGCACCGAGTTATCGTGCTTGCCGGAGAACACGGGTTCGTAGTCGCGCTTCGCAATCAAATTGAATTCCGATTCAAGCAGCGCGGAAGGAGCCTTGAATCCCGAATTTGATGTGGGCGCTGTGAAAGCAAGTTTTTTTCCTTTGATATCGGCCGGCGTTTTGATCGAGCTATCGGCCGGCACGATGATTTCCATTTCGTAGCCGAAATTTCCGTCCTTACCCGCCATGATTGCGAACGGGACGAATCCGGCGCAATTGACCGCAATCGGATTCGAGCCGGTATTGAATCCCGCGATATGCAAACGGCCGGACCGCATGGCCTCGATCTCAGCTGCGTTTGACTGTACGGGGAAGAATTGAACCTTCTTACCAGTGACCTTTTCCAGGTGCTTGGTGAAGCCGTCCCAGACCTTTGAGTAGACAGCGGGGTCTTCAACCGGCGTGTAGGAAAAGATAAGCGTCGAAGGATTAACGAGCTGTTTGGGATCAGTTGGCGTATCCGCCACCAGATCGCCATCGCGATCGCAATAGGCCTTGTCGAGATCGCCACGCGGACAATCCTGCGCCTGAAGGCCCCCTAAACCACCGCTGACAATGAGCGCTAAAAGAGCGCCAGCGAGAACCTTCATCTGTCTGTGCATGGTCGTTCCCCCCTGCGGTTTTGCCACCGGCGCTCCGGTCAGCGTATCGATTGATCTTTGTGACAGCTTAGCCGACTATTGGGGCAAGCGGAATTGTGCGGCGCGACGGTAACTAGTCGCAAAACGATGCGTGGAGCCGGCAAAAAGCGAAAAGCGTGGGTGCGGAATTTTTTCTTAGTTGGCGTTCGTCATAGCTAGGAATTCATTCGTTCGCCCGAGGATGGAACTATCGTCGGAC
>DASXST010000099.1:0-30816 GCA_036505835.1 Pseudolabrys sp.
GGTAGTCCAGCGTCCGCCTATTTGCACCTGGCGCGAACGGTCTGTCGGCGTGCAGAACGGCTCATGGTCGAGCTCAAGGACAAAGACAAAGACAAAGACAAAGACAAAGACAAAGAAGGTGTATCGGAGCCCTCGCTCAAGTACGTCAATCGGCTGTCCGATTATCTCTTCGTTGCCGGTCGCTATGCCAATGACAAGGGCACCTCCGACGTTCTCTGGGCTCCGGGTCAGAATCGCTAGACCGCATGTGCGGCGCAGCATAAACGTTGACATGCGAACGGGGCGGCCTTTAGCTTCCGCCCCGCTCTGCCGAAGTGCCGATCCGGATGGGGATCATGAAGATTCTTGTGCCCGTGAAGCGGGTAGTCGATTTCAACGTCAAGATCCGCGTCAAACCGGATGGTTCGGGCGTCGAGCTTGCCAACATCAAGATGTCGATGAACCCCTTCGACGAGATCGCGGTCGAGGAGGCGATCCGCCTGAAAGAGGCCGGTAAGGCAACCGAACTTGTCGCGGTGTCGATCGGGCCCGCTCAGGCTTCCGAAACAATCCGGACCGCGCTGGCTATGGGCGCCGATCGAGGCATCCTCGTGAAGACCGATGCCGTGGTTGAGCCGCTTGCGGTGGCCAAGATCCTCAAGGCGATCGTCGACGCAGAAAAACCCGGCCTGGTCGTCATGGGCAAACAGGCGATCGACGACGACTGCAATCAGACGGGACAGATGCTGGCAGCGCTGCTGAACTGGGGCCAGGGCACTTTCGCTTCCAAGCTTGCGATCGAGGGTGACGCAATCGAGGTGACGCGCGAGGTCGACGGAGGCCTGCAGACGGTCAAGCTGAAGATGCCGGCGATCGTCACCACCGACCTGCGGCTCAACGAACCGCGCTATGCCTCGCTGCCGAACATCATGAAGGCGAAGAAAAAGCCGATCGATGAGAAAACGCCAGACGTATACGGCGTGGATGTCAAGCCGCGGCTGCAAGTTTTGAAAACCACCGATCCGCCAGGGCGCAAGTCCGGCGTAAAAGTCGGATCGGCCGCGGAGCTGGTCAGCAAGCTCAAAAACGAAGCGGGAGTGCTCTAGATGGCCACGCTTCTCGTCGCCGAGCACGACAACAAATCGCTCAAGGATGCAACCAACAAGGCGCTCACGGCGGCCAAGGCGATCGGCGGTGAGGTTCACGTGCTGGTCGCCGGAAAGGATTGCAAGGGAGTGGCCGAAGCTGCCGCCAAGCTCGAGGGAGTCACAAAAGTATTATTGGCAGATGACGGACCATACGAGCATCAGCTTGCCGAGCCGCTTGCCGCGCTGATCGTATCTCTCGCCGGAAACTGCGATGCCCTCGTTTCGCCGGCAACGACGACCGGAAAGAACGTGATGCCGCGCGTTGCAGCCTTGCTCGATGTCATGCAAATTTCCGACATAACCAAAGTGCTCGCGCCCGATACATTCGAGCGTCCGATCTATGCCGGCAATGCAATCCAAACGGTAAAGTCGAGCGACGCCAAGAAGGTCATCACCGTGCGCACGTCGACATTCCAGGCAACGGGTGCAGGCGGTTCAGCAAGCGTCGAAAACGTGACGGCTGCAAGCGACCCGGGTGTATCGTCATTCGTCGGCGAGGAGCTGTCGAAATCCGATCGGCCCGAATTGACATCGGCGCGGATTATCATCTCTGGCGGCCGCGCCATGCAGAGCCGCGAGAATTTCACCAAATTCATCGAACCCGTTGCAGACAAGCTTGGTGCTGCGGTTGGAGCCTCGCGCGCCGCGGTCGATGCCGGTTATGCGCCCAATGATTGGCAGGTGGGCCAGACTGGTAAGGTCGTAGCGCCGGAACTGTACATCGCCGTCGGAATTTCTGGCGCAATACAACATCTCGCCGGGATGAAAGACTCCAAGGTCATTGTTGCTATCAATAAGGACGAGGAAGCGCCGATCTTTCAAGTCGCCGACTATGGTCTGGTGGCAGATCTCTACCAGGCATTGCCGGAACTGGCGGCCGAGCTCGATAAGGTGAAGCGTTGACCAAGTTTACATTTTCTTCTTTCGCCAATGGCTTCATGCGCCATTACAGCGTAAAAATGCATCAAATTTTCGAACCTTAAAAACCGGACGAAGCCAAGAGCCGGGACTTCGCATCGATCGGACAAGACCATGGCAGCCAAAATTCAGAGTGTCGGAGTGATCGGTGCCGGTCAGATGGGCAATGGCATTGCGCATGTCTGCGCCCTGGCAGGGTATTCGGTTCTGCTCAACGACGTCTCCCTTGATCGAATCAAAGGGGGAATGGCGACAATCAATGGCAACATGGCGCGTCAGGTCGCCAAAAAGTCGATCAGCGAGGATGACCGCAAAAACGCGCTCACTCGCATCAAGCCGGCGGAAAAGTACGACGCGCTTTCTGGCTGCGATCTTGTAATCGAAACAGCGACCGAAAAAGAAGAGGTCAAGCGCAAGATTTTCTCCGAGCTCTGTGCTTCTTTGAAGGCAGACGCGATCCTCGCAACGAACACATCATCGATCTCGATCACCCGGCTGGCGTCGTCGACCGACCGGCCCGAGCGCTTCATCGGCATTCATTTCATGAACCCGGTGCCCTTGATGGAGCTGGTCGAGCTGATCCGTGGCATCGCCACCGACGATGCCACCTTCGAAACCAGCAAGGCTTTCGTCTCCACGCTGCGCAAGACCATTGCGGTGTCGGAGGATTTCCCCGCCTTCATCGTCAATCGCATTCTGTTGCCGATGATCAATGAGGCGATTTACACGCTCTATGAAGGCGTCGGGAACGTCGAGGCAATCGACACCGCGATGCGGCTGGGCGCGCACCATCCAATGGGCCCGCTCGAGCTCGCTGATTTCATCGGCCTGGACACCTGCTTGTCTGTCATGCAGGTGCTGCACGAGGGGTTGGCCGATTCGAAATATCGGCCATGCCCATTGCTGGTGAAATACGTCGAGGCAGGGTGGCTAGGCCGCAAGACCCAACGCGGCTTCTACGATTATCGCGGCGAGAAGCCGGTCCCGACGCGATAGTTCAAGCAACTGTCGCCGGCGCTTCGTCGACAAAGTCTGCTATCTGACGGTCCAACGCTTTCTTGAAATGCGGGCCGCGTTTCGCAGCGTAGCCGGTAAGCGCGAAGCACCGGCATTTGCGCGATCACATCCGTGTCGCGCGGAATGCGCAGCACCGTTGTCATCAGCAAATCTGCGACGGTAAAGCGGCCGTCCAGATAATCACGTCCATCGAGCCAATCGGACAGCGCGGTCAGCCGTCTCTGCGCAAACTTGAATTCCTCTGGCCGCCTGGTCTTTGCCCATTCCTCATTGGCATGGAAAAGATCGATGGCCGCCAGGTTCTGAATGCGTGGCTTGATGGAATTCAGCGCCGCAAACATCCACGCGGTCAGCTCGAGCCTTCGGATCGGACGGCATCAGCGCTTCCGAGCGCTCAGCAATGTGCAACAGGATTGCGCCGCTTTCAAAAAGTACGAGCCCGTCCTCTTCATAGGCCGGGACTTGTCCAAACGGCTGTATCGCACGATAGCTTGCGGACGCCTGATCCTCTGGTCCGATCAGCCGTGTTTCATGGGGAAGACCTGCCTCTTCCAACGCCCACCGCACCCTCAGATCGCGCACAAGACCTCGTGCAAAAGGCGGTACCCAGCGGAACGCACTGACCTTGATCATACTGATGTTCCTGCGGCTTGCAACGATCAACCGCAGCGCGAGGCAGTTTTCACAGGTGCCGGCTCATATTCATCGTGCCGTCTCACCCAGGCCATGGTCCATGGCAGGGCGCCCTCATCGCGGCCCTTCGGCGCCATGTCGAGGAAATTGTAGGTGCCGACGAGAATATCGAGACCGCGGGCATACGATGAATACGTGTGCAGCACCTCGCCCGCTTCGTTCTTGATGAATGCGCTCAAACCCGGGGCTTCTTCGCTCGGAAACTCGGTCTGCGTGTAATTGTATTCTACTTTGCCAGGCGCCTTTTCCTCGGGTGTAAACGACACATGGAAATCGCGGTTAAAGTCGGTACCGTGTGACGACACCCACTTGAATTTCCATCCCATGCGCTTTTTGTAGGCTTCGATCTCGGCGAACGGCGCGCGCGATACCACGATCAGGCTGACGTCGCGCTGGGCGAGATGGACTACAGCGCCGTCGAAGTGATCGGCGAGGAACGAGCAACTCGGGCAGCCCTGAACCCAGCCCGGGCCAAGCATGAAGTGATAAACGATGAGCTGGCTCTTGCCGCCAAACAGGTCGGACAAGGTTTCGCGGCCGTTCGGGCCGTCGAACACGTAGCTTTTTCCGACCTTGACCCACGGCAGTGCTCGCCGCGCCTCGCTCAGGCGGTCGCGCGCCTTGGTGAATTCTTTTTCCTTCGCCAGCAACTCTTTCCGCGCAGCTAGCCACTCATCTTGTGAAACGATCGCGTGTTGCATGATCTTATCTCCACAGACTTTCAGGACTTTGGCGGTGTCATCCAGCCGATGCCGGCACCGCCCGGCTCCTTGAGGATGGCGATGCGGCCGACATTGGGAACGTCGAAGATCGGCCGCATCAGCGTCGCTCCGGCCCCCTGCGCCTTCTTAACCCGCGCATCGACGTCATCGACGGCGAGATAGGCCATCCAGCTTTCCGGTACGCCATCGAATTGCGGGCTGGTCAGCGGAAACAGACCGCCGACATATTGGTCTCCCATCTTGGCGACCCAATAGGTCCCGCCGTCGGGCATCGGCATGGCCTCGAATGTCCAGCCGATTGTCGTGCCGTAGAATTTCTTTGCCTTCTCGGCATCGCGCGTCATCAGCTCGTTCCAGTAAAAGTGACCGTGCGACCATGGGTGCGGCATCACTAAAACTCCTGTCACTATGCGTTGAGATATTTCTCAAGATTTTCCATCGCGCTGGTCCAGCCGCCTTCATGACGGTCGCGAGCCGCTTCGTCGAAGAACTGCTCGTGCAGCAGCGTCATGATGGTGCCATCGCCGTCGCGCTTGAACGTTACCGTCACCAGCGACTCGCGTTCGGGCGTGGATTTCCAGGCCCAGGTGAAAACCAACTTCTCGTTCGGTATCACCTCGCGGTAGACGCCGCTCACATCGTGCTGCTCGCCGTCCGGCGCTTGCATCAGCCAGCGATAATGGCCCCCAATGCGCGGATCGCTTTCGACGCGCAGCGGCTTTATCTCTCCAGCTCCCATCCAGCGCTTTACTTTTTCCGGATCCGTCCACGCGGCGAAGACTTTTTCCGGCGGTGCTTTGAAGCGACGCTTGATGGTGAGGCTTGGTTTGGTTGCGACGGTGGCCATGTATCTTCCTCCAGAAATGCAGTGAGCTGATCGAGCCGCTCGGTCCAGAATTTCTGATATCGGTTGAGCCAATCATTGGCGTCATGCATCGGTTCCGCTCGCAGGCGGCAACTCACGATGCGGCCGTTTTTTTCGCGCCCGACGAGACCGGCGTCGGACAGCACATCGAGGTGCTTCATCACTGCCGGAAGCGACATCGCAAACGGCTTGGCGAGCTCGCTGACCGACAGAGCGTTTTCGCTCAGTCGAGCGAGCAAGGCCCGACGAGTCGGGTCAGCCAGGGCTGCAAACGTGCGATCCAGGTCAGGCTTGCAATAGTAAACCATTTGGTTAACTATAGAATTGTCCGAGCCTGTGTCAAGCCGGTCAACATTCACCTTTCGTTGAGAAAAGAACTCTTAAAATCTGGAGAATGGATCCGCTCTCCCTCGCAACCGCAATTTCGGCAGACAGGTGCTTGGCGCAGCTCAGCGGAACATCGCCAGCCTTGGCAGCGTTGCTGCGGGCATCGGACAGAATCTCAATATAACGGCGTAGTGCCCGACTTTAGCGCGCGGCGACAGCTAGCGCGCGAGCGCCGCCTGGATCAGCTTGATCGCGTCCTCGCTCGCCCATTCGGCGGGACCAGCGATGCTGGCGATCTCGCAACCCTGCGAGTCAATCAATAACGTCGTGGGCATGCCAAACGCACGACCGATAGCCTTGAGATCCTGGAACGTCCGCGCGGTCGGGTCGGCAAAATAGGCGAGCTTCTGTACGCTGACCTCCTTGAGCCATTCCTTCGGCTTGCTGCTGTCGCGTGTGTCAATATTGATCGCCACGACTTCGAATGCCGGTCCGCCCAGCCGCTGCTCCAGCGTATCGAGCGCAGGCATTTCCCGGCGACAAGGCACGCACCAGGTGGCCCACAGGTTGAGCAACACCGTGCGCCCGCGCCAGCGCTCCAAAGTCATGGGATTGCCGGCAGCATCCTGGAAGGCGAGGGCCGGAATTTTCAACGGACTTTTGGCAACGTTAACGGCGGCGACCTCGCCACGCGCAAATGGCGCTATTTTCTTGGCTAACTCGACAGCCGGTCGACAAGCGGCCTCCCCGCCCACATTGCGCGTGAGGGTCGCAATCCCGTATACCCCCGCAAGCCCAACCACGACTCCGGCGATTCCGCCCGCCAAAACCATGGCGAGGCGTTTTTTGGCGAAGCTGGCCTGGGATTCGGTCATGAGCGGTTTGGTGGGTATGCCATGAGCAACAAGATGTGGGGTGGGCGGTTCACGTCGGGCCCCGGCGCCATCATGGAGGAAATCAACGTCTCCATCGATTTTGACCGGCATCTCTATCGTCAGGACATCGCTGCATCCAAGGCCCATGCGGACATGCTGGCCAAGCAAGGCATCATTACGGCCGACGATGCGAAAAAGATCGCTCACGGTCTAGACACGATCCTGTCAGAGATCGAAGCGGGCAAGTTCTCTTTCAAGCGCGCCCTGGAAGACATCCACATGAATGTGGAAGGCCGGCTATCTGAGCTGATCGGCGAGGCGGCGGGTCGGCTGCACACTGCGCGCTCGCGCAACGACCAGGTCGCCACTGACTTCAGGCTTTGGGTGCGCGACATCGTGGATGCGCTCGATGCGGCCTTGGCCGGCTATCAGCGTGCGCTCGCCGAAAAGGCCCTGACGCATGCAGGCACCCTGATGCCCGGGCTTACGCATATGCAAACGGCGCAGCCGATAACGTTCGGGCATCACTTGCTGGCCTACGTCGAGATGGCCGCGCGCGACCGTGGAAGATTCTCAGATGCGCGAAAGCGCCTGAACGAATCTCCACTCGGGGCCGCGGCACTTGCCGGCACCTCGTTCGCACTCGACCGCGACATGACCACAAAGGCGCTCGGCTTCGATCGGCCGATGTCGAATTCGCTCGATGCGGTTTCCGACCGCGACTTCGTCATCGAGGTGCTTGCAGCCGCTGCAATCACGTCCGTGCATCTCTCGCGACTTGCGGAGGAGATCGTGATCTGGACCTCGCCACTCACTGGCTTGGTCAAGCTGTCGGACAAGTTCACAACCGGCTCCTCGATCATGCCGCAAAAGCGCAATCCGGACGCCGCCGAGCTGGTGCGGGGGAAGACAGGCCGGGTTATCGGCGCGCTCAATGCCCTGCTGGTCGTGATGAAAGGTCTTCCCCTTGCCTACGCCAAGGATATGCAGGAGGACAAAGAGGGCGCGATGGACGCGCTTGCTGCGCTCTCGCTGTCGATTGCAGCGATGACCGGCATGGTGACCGACCTCGCACCCGACGCAGCGCGGATGAAGAAGGCCGCCGGCGAGGGCTACGCCACCGCAACCGATCTCGCCGACTGGCTTGTGAGGGCGTTGAAGATTCCATTTCGCGAAGCGCATCACATCGCCGGCAGGATCGTCGCCAAGGCGGCGGCCGCGGGCGTCGCCCTGCACCAGCTGCCGCTCTCAGTCATGCGCGAGGTGGAACCCCAAATCGACGAGGACGTATTCAGCGTTCTCTCGGTTGACCGCTCGGTAAAAAGCCGGACGAGCTTCGGTGGTACCGCGCCCAAGAACGTGCGCGGTCAGGCCAAAAAATGGCTGCGCAAGCTCAAAAAAGCGAAATCCTGACTTCGCCTTGTTTCTCTGTTTTGCTATCGTTCTCCAAGCAAGGAGCCCTCGCCGTGAGGCATTTTGACCGCCCGGTTCTCCGTCTTGCCATGATCGGCGCCCTCGTCGCGTCGATCGGTTTGTCGGCGTGCGGACGCAAGGGACCGCTCGATCCGCCGCCTGGGGCATCGCTCGCAGGCCAACAAATAACGCCGGAAGACATCGACACCCGGGACAAGCCGGTCCTGGGACGTGACGGAAAGCCGCTCGCGCCGGCGGGCCAAAACAAACGTATTCCTCTCGACGTTCTGCTCAACTGAGCGTGCCATGCATCATTTTGCCTATCGCGACGGCGTGTTGCACGCCGAGGCGGTGAACATCGACGCAATCGCCGCCGCGGTCGGTACACCGTTTTATTGCTATTCGACGGCGACACTCGTCCGTCACTACAAAGTTTTTGCCGACGCATTTGCCGACGTCAGCGCGCTCGTATGCTATGCAATGAAGGCGAATTCCAATCAGGCAGTGATCAGAACGTTTGCCAAGCTGGGCGCCGGCGCTGACGTCGTGTCGGGCGGAGAACTCAAGCGTGCGCGAGCGGCCGGCATTCCTCCCGACAAGATCATGTTCTCCGGCATTGGCAAGACTGCATCGGAGCTCGCACTTGCCGTCGATGAGGGTATTCTTTGCGTTAATGTCGAATCCGAGCCCGAGCTTGAACTGCTCTCCTCAATCGCCACGTCGAAGGGCCGCACGGCACCCATTTCGGTGCGCGTTAATCCCGACATCGATGCCAAAACGCATCACAAGATTGCTACCGGCAAAGCCGAGAACAAGTTCGGAATTCCGATCAGCCGCGCCCGCGAGATCTACACGCGTGCCGCCAAGCTTAAGGGCCTCAAGGTTGTCGGGGTCGACATGCACATTGGCAGCCAGATCACCGAACTTGACCCCTTCGACAATGCCTTCGCATTGCTGGCCGACTTCGTGCGCGTTTTGCGATCCGACGGCCACAGGATTGCACATGTGGATCTTGGCGGCGGCCTTGGGATCCCGTACCGCGATGACAATGAGCCTCCACCGCATCCCGAGGCCTATGCAGAAGTGGTCAAACGGGCGACCCGAGATCTCGATTGCCGATTGATTTTCGAGCCCGGGCGTCTTCTCGTCGGCAATGCCGGAATTTTGATCACCCGCGTGTTGTTCGTGAAGCACGGCGAGGCAAAGAACTTCATTGTCGTCGACGCCGGAATGAACGATCTCATTCGCCCAACGTTATACGACGCGCATCACGAGATTTGGCCGGTGACACAAGCGTCCTCAACCCGACGTTTTCGCGCCGACATAGTTGGGCCAGTTTGCGAAAGCGGAGACTTCCTGGCCGTTAACCGCGATATGGTGGAACCCGCGGGTGGCGCACTATTGGCGGTCATGTCCGCGGGCGCATACGGCGCGGTTCAGGCTGGCACGTACAATACCAGGGCCCTGGTGTCCGAAGTTTTGGTCAACGGGGAGCAATGGGCCGTGGTACGCCCGCGCCTTGAAGTTGACCAATTAATTGCGCTCGATCGCCTGCCGGATTGGCTTTGAGGCAAAAATGCACACGTGGCCGTCAGGGTTGGCGCGTGTTAGCCTGATGAACAGATTCTCTCGAGCCTGAGCGACGGAGCTCCTGTTGGACGAACCAAAAAGCCAGCCTTTGGACCACGAGAACACCGCAAGACTTTTGCTCGCGCGGGCCCTGACGCGCGCGCGTGGCAGCCTCTTCTGGGAGAGGCTGTGGCCGACTCTCGCCGCCGTGGCAACGATGCTCGGATTGTTTATGGCCTTCTCGTGGGCCGGTTTGTGGCTGGCATTGCCGCCGCTGGCCCGCGCCATCGGCCTGTTCATATTCGCAGTCGCCATTGTCGCTTCGGCATCGCCATTGCTGATCGTGCGGCTGCCGAGTGTCTACGATGGTCTTCGCCGGCTCGATCGCAGCACCGGTGAAGCGCACCGTCCGGCGACGGCGGTTGCCGACCGCATCGCTGCCAACAGCAATGATCCTGTGGCGCAGGCGCTCTGGCAGGCGCATGTCGAGCGCGCGCTGCGGTCGGCGCGAAAGTTCAGGGCTGGCTGGCCTGCTCCGCGCCTCTCGCTGCGCGATCCAATGGCATTCCGTGCTCTCGTTGTCATTCTGGTCGTCGCGAGTTTCTTCGCCGCGAGCGGCGAGCGCACAAAACGTATCGCCGCAGCTTTCGATTGGCGCGGCGTGGTGGCGCCCGCCAATTTCCGCATCGATGCCTGGGTGACGCCGCCCGTTTACACCGGCCGGCCTCCGGTGATGCTCGTGGGCCTGCGTCCGGGGGAAACCGCGCAGCCTATGCCTTCGGTAGCCGTGCCAGTGGGCAGCCAGCTGGTGATCCGTGCCACCGGCAAGGTTGGTTTCGACATCGCACACCATGGCGCGATTGAGCCCGCGCCGCCCGAGGCGCGCGCGCCGCTTCCGCCTGGGACCGAGGAACGTCGGCTGTTGATCAAGGGCGATGGTTCTGCCGCAGTAAATGGCGTCCTCGGCACCGATTTGGTGTGGAATTTTACCGCAATTCCCGACCGTGCGCCAAACATCGAACTGATCAAGGATCCTGAACGGCAGGCGCGTGGCGCGCTTCGGCTTGATTACAAGATGGATGACGATTACGGCGTCGTCGAAGCGAAAGCCACCTTCGCGCTCAAGGACCAGCAAGTGTCCGAAAAGCCGCCGAGGTCGCTGTTTTCGGCCCCCGACTATGCGCTCAGTCTGCCGCAAGCGCGCACCAAATCTGGGACGGCGCAAACCACGCACGACCTTACCGAACATCCCTGGGCTGGCGCCGATGTGATGATGACGCTCACGGCACGGGACGAAGCCGGCAACGAGGGCCGCAGCGAGGCCTACGAGTTACAGTTGCCCCAACGGATTTTCGTTAAGCCGCTGGCGCGCGCGCTGATCGAGCAGCGGCGCATCCTGGCACTCGATGCCGACACCAAACCATTGGTTCTTACCGCTCTCGACGCGCTCGGTATTGCGCCAGAGAGATTTACGCCCGAGTCCGGCATTTATCTCGGCCTGCGCTCGATTTACCACGATCTTGACCACGCAAAGAGTGACGACGCGTTGCGCGAAGTGGTCGCGCGGCTGTGGGATATGGCCGTCCAGCTCGAGGATGGAAACGTCTCACAGGCCGAACAGGCGCTGCGACAGGCGCAGGAGGCGCTTCGTCAGGCGCTTGAGCGCGGCGCAAGCGATGAAGAAATCAAGAAGCTTATGGAACAGCTGCGTGCAGCCATGGACAAGTTCCTGCAAGCCCTTGCGGAAGAGATGCGCAGGAATCCGCAGCAGCTTTCGCGGCCACTTGACCGCAACACGCGCATGCTCAGCCAGCAAGACCTCAAGAGCATGCTTGATCGGCTGGAGAACCTCGCGCGCTCAGGCAACAAGGATGCGGCGCGTCGGCTGCTTGAGGAATTGCAGTCGATGCTCGAAAACCTGCAGATGGCTCGCCCCGGCGCCTCGGGCGGCGAAGACGGCGATGACGACATGATGTCGGCCCTTGACGAATTGGGCGACATGATCCGGAAGCAGCAGCAGCTGCGCGACAAGACCTTTCGCCAGGGTCAAGACAATCGACGTGACAGGCAACGGGGGCAACAGGGCCAGTCCGACCGCCAAATGGGCGAATTGCGTCAGGATCAGCAAGCACTAAGGGAACGACTCAACAAGCTCCTTGAGCAGCTTCGCCAACGCGGAATGGGCCAGCCTGGACAGCAAGGCGAGGGCAACGAGATGGGCCAGCTGGGAGATGCCGGCGAGGCCATGGGTCAGGCGGAAGGCCAGCTCGGCGAGGGGGATGCCGACAGCGCCGTCGACAGTCAGGGGCGCGCCCTCGATTCCATGCGGAAAGGGGCCCAAGGCCTGGCGCAATCGATGCAGCAGCAGGGTGCTGGCCCCGGACCGAATGGGCGACCCGGACGGGGGCAGGCTCGTGCCCAGCAGGACACCGATCCGCTAGGCCGGCCAATGCGCGGTCGCGACTATGGCGACGATCTTACTGTGAAGGTTCCCGGCGAGATCGACGCGCAGCGGGCGAGGCGCATTCTCGAGGAGCTGCGCAAACGTTTCGGCGAAAGTTTCCGGCCGCAGCTTGAACTCGACTATATCGAGCGGCTTCTCAAGGACTTCTGAGCGCCGACACCCGAGCTTATTTTGCTCCGGGCACCGCGCCCTGTGCGCCTGGGAATCGCACCATCACGTCAACTGCATTGTCGGGCTGCGACACGAACCGACTGCAGAAGTCCAGCTTTTCTCCCGGGCCGAGAATGCTGCGGCCCGGCAACGCCGTTCAAGTTTAGACCTCCTGTCCCGCCGCATCGCGCGCCGCGAACCGGAGGCGCGGCACCTCGACCGGCCTGTTGGTGATACAGACGATGGTGCCTTCCACGATCAGGGAGGACAGGCCATCCTGGGTCTCCTTCGAAATACGCATGTTTGCGAATTTTAGATTGCGCAGATTGACCGGCAGGCCGACCGCGGCAAACAGCGATGTCGTCTTCGGGAAAAATCGTACGACCTTGCTACGTGCTCCGATCAGGGCGACTATTGAACGCAAACAGCACAAGGATAAGTGCCGTCCAGCGGGACGAGCGTCGTGCTTGCTTGCGTCGTGCCTGCAAGCACTTGCGGCGCGCAGTGAAGTTTTCGATTTCGTCTGCATCGGCCTCACCGGGGGAATTTGCCGATGGCTCGATTGACGGTACGACCGACGGCGCATCGACGATGGTGGCCGGCGTCTCCGCAGCGACTGGATGTTCTTGCGTGACGGAGGAATCTCCGCTTCCTCCACAACAGGCCGATGTTCAACCTCGACACCGCTCGAATTGACCGGATGATCAGGGCGGAGCACGCCGGTGAAAGCCCTTTCGGCATAAGTTTCGGCTTCCACGGCGGTCAATTCGGGCTCCGGTTTTGCACCGTCCGCGAACCAGGTGGTCTTGCGCCGCGCGCAACGGACGATACGCCCCGCCGAGCCCAACGAAGTCGGTCGATGGCGTAGGATGTTGAGCAGTTCGGACAGACGATCAGCATGGGTGTTTCGGGTGCCACCGTACCAGCCGTCCGTTAACCGATCGGAAACCATGGCACGCCGCCGGTTTGCGGGATCGCCTGCCCAGTTTGGTCCGCCGCTTTGGCGGGGCCGCCATAATCTTGTAAAAAGTGCAATTCCGGATGCCTTGCAGGCTCTCGGTGGGCTGATCCGGAGGACCACGTGGCGGGCGGTGATTCGGCGGTGCTAAACAAAGGTTGTCGGAGAGGGGTGGGTGGTCCGATTCGAGAATGTGGGCTTGCGCTATGGGTTGGGACCGGAGGTGCTTCGCGACCTCTCGTTCCGCATCGATCCGCATTCCTTTCAGTTCCTTACCGGCCCCTCGGGCGCCGGCAAGACCTCCCTGCTCCGGCTCCTGTTTCTCTCCCTGAGGCCGACGCGAGGGCTGATTACCCAGTTCGGCCATGACGTGGCGACCCTTTCCCGCGATGCGGTTGCAACGCTGCGGCGGCGCATAGGCATAGTGTTCCAGGACTTTCGCCTCCTTGACCATATGACGACCTATGAAAACGTTGCCTTGCCTTTGCGCGTCTTGGGCCGTCCCGAGGAAAGCTATCGCGACGAAGTCGTGGAGCTTCTCAACTGGGTGGGGCTGGGTGAACGCATGTGGGCGCTGCCGCCGGTGCTCTCGGGCGGGGAAAAACAAAGGGCAGCGATCGCGCGTGCGGTGATCGCGCGACCCCAATTGCTGCTTGCCGACGAACCTACGGGTAACGTCGATCCGACTTTGGCGCAGCGACTGTTGCGGCTGTTCATCGAGCTGAACAAGTCGGGCACGTCGGTCGTCATCGCCACCCACGA
Organism: Pseudolabrys sp.; assembly: GCA_036505835.1. Classification (GTDB taxonomy): domain Bacteria; phylum Pseudomonadota; class Alphaproteobacteria; order Rhizobiales; family Xanthobacteraceae; genus Pseudolabrys. Next base: position 13,861 of record DASXST010000099.1, read on the forward strand.
CATTGCGCTTATGGACCAGTACGATGCGCGGCGACTCGTCCTGCACGACGGCCGGCTGCATATTTACGACTGAGGAATCGCATGGCGGAAATGGGCGCGCGGAAAGGAACTGAGTCGGCACGGGCGCCGGTGGAACCATTACCGCGTTTCGAGACGCCCCTCGTGCCACGCAATTCGATTTCCGGCCGCGCGCTTGTCGCGGTCGTTGCCATCATGACTTTCCTTGCGTCGTTAACGACGGGCGCAGCCGTGCTCGTGAGCAGAGCTGCGGGCGAGTGGCAATCAGACATTGCGCGCGAGGTGACCATTCAGGTTGTCCCGGTGGCCGGTCGCGATGTCGATGCCAGCGTCGACAAGGCGGTCTTAGTCACCCGCGCGTCCCCCGGCGTCATAGAGGTGCGGCCCTACTCGAAAGAAGAATCCGCCAGACTACTGGAGCCCTGGCTCGGCAACGGGCTATCGCTTGACGAGCTCCCTGTCCCGCGCCTGATCGTGATCAAGATTGCAGCGAATGCGGTACCGGACCTTGCGCAATTGCGGCGCCAGCTGGCCGATCAGGTCCCGGGCGCCATGCTCGATGACCATCGCGGCTGGATTGATCGCATGCGGGCGATGGCCGGTACTGCAGTCGGTGCGGGCATCGGCGTATTAATTCTGATGTTTGTCGCGACCATGTTGTCGGTCACCTTTGCGACCCGCGGCGCTATGGCGACGAACAAGTCAGTCATCGAGGTGCTACATTTGGTAGGCGCCAAAAATGGATTTATCGCGCGGCATTTTCAGCATCATTTTCTGATCCTCGGACTGCAAGGGGGTGCCATCGGCGGCGGTGCCGCAAGTGTCCTGTTCGCGCTCGCCGGCATGATCAGCCACCGGTTCGCGGGCAGCGCCGGCGCTGATCAGACATCAATACTTTTCGGTTCATTCTCGATCGGCCTCGCGGGCTATGCAGCTGTCTTGGGCCAGGTCGCGTTAATTGCCCTTGTGACCGCCTTGACGTCCCGGCATACCGTCAACAGCACGCTTGAACTGATCGATTGACATGTTTGCCGGTCTCGCTCGCTGGATCGGTTTCCTCACAATGGCCGCCGGCGCCACCGGGCTCATATTGCTTGCGGGCGGATTTGTCTGGTTTGTATCGAATATTGCGGGCGAGGAGGTGACGCTTGACACTAGAGCGGACGGCATCGTGGCGCTCACCGGCGCTGCCGCCCGCATTCCCGACGCGATCGAGCTGCTTGCAACCAACCGCGGCAAGCGCCTGTTGATTACAGGCGTGCATCGCGCAACCAGTTCAAAGGAAATCGCGCGGCTGACGCCCCTCTACACCAAGTATTTTACCTGTTGCATCGATCTCGACCGGACGGCACTTAATACGCTCGGTAATGCGCTCGAAACCCGCCGCTGGGCGCGCGAGCACAACTTCAATTCCTTGATCGTCGTTACTTCGAATTGGCACATGCCGCGCGCAATGGCCGAGCTTGAGCACCAACTGCCCGACGTCACGCTGACTCCGTATCCGGTGATATCGGAAAAGGTAAAATCGGAGCCATGGTGGTCAAGCGTGGACACTGCGCGTTTTCTTTTTGCGGAATATCTGAAATACATACTCGCAATTGCTCGCATGCACCTCGATACCGATGGCGCTATCTAAGGAGCGTCGGTTGATCCTGCTCCGGTCCATAGTCTTTAACGTATTGTTTTACCTCAATACGTTCGTGTATTTGATCGTCGCGTTGCCGACTTTCTTCATGCCCTATCGCGCCATCATTGCGGTGGCGAAGTCATGGGGGCGCACAAACCTCGTACTCCTTCGCGTAGTCGCCGGCATTGATTGCGAGATACGCGGCAGCGAAAATATCCCCGAAGGTCCGCTGATCGTCGCCTCCAAACATCAGTCGGCATGGGAAACGTTTGCCCTGCTGCCACTGCTCAACAACCCGCTCTTCATTCTCAAAAGGGAGCTGCAGTGGATTCCCATTTTCGGCTGGCTCACGATCAAGGGGCGGATGGTGCCGGTGCGGCGGGGGGGCGGCGCGCAGACACTGAGCGCGATGATCGAGCGCGCGCAGATTGAATTGGCTGACAATCGACAGCTTATTATTTTTCCGGAGGGGACGCGCCGGCCCGCCGGAGCAGAACCGCGCTACAAGATCGGTGTCGTGCACCTTTATATGGCCGAAGGAGTGCCCTGCGTTCCGATTGCGCTCAATTCCGGGCTGTACTGGCCGCGACGATCGTGGCTGCGAATTCCGGGTACAGTAGTTGCAGAGATCCTCGATCCGATACCGCCCGGACTGGGCAAGGAGGAGTTTTTCGAGCGCTTGCAAAACGACATCGAAAGCGCGACGGCGCGGCTTATCGCGGAGGGACGGGCTAAGATAAATCGATGACAGGCATTGCAGATGCGGGTCAGCCAGCGGCCGATTGATGGGGGCCTTTTAGCTGTTCGGCGAGCACCTGCAATTCCGCATCGCGGATTTCAAGCATTTGCAGTTCCTTCACCGCCGCCAGAACGTAATCGCGGCAGGCGCCCGAGCGGCCGTGACCTTGCCTGATGTAGTGCAGCTGCTGGGTAAGACTGAGCTGCCCCGCGTATTGGCGATGGCCGCGGTCGACAACATAACAAAGTGCGTGCACGCTCTCTTGCGCATCACCATCAAGCCAGACCCTGCGCCAGGCCTCTCGGTAGACCCGGGTGACCTGCTCGCGAGCGCGGAGATATTCGATTGTCCCGGAACGTCGCGAGGAGGCCACCCGATAGGCGATACCGCGGCAATGGCCGCCGCGATCAAGCCCCAGCACCAGCCCCGGTTTCTCCGGCGTTCCGCGGTGCACGAACGAATAGACACACAGCGCGCGATGCGCGCCAACAAGGTGGGCATTGCGTCGCTCCAGAAAGTCAAAGCCCGGCCGCCACATCAGCGACCCATAGGCGAAGACCCAGAAGTCCTCATTGCTTTGCTCGAAAGGGGCATTCATCGTGGCAGGGGGAAGACCAGCGGACCACGGCGTTGAAAGGATAGCGACCGCGTAACAGGGCGGCAGTTCCCGTGCAACTGTGATGCCGCTGCCCGGGCGCAGAAACGCCGCATTCGGCAGGTTTTGAGTCGATGATGCGTAACCCACAGAGCCTGCAATCGCGCCGCCGCACCGGGCTTCGCTATGCGGTTCTGGTATTCATCGTGCTTGCGCTGATTACCGGCTGGAGCGGCTTCTGGAAATTCGCAGCCGGCAAGGCCGAAAGCGCTATCGAAGGCTGGCGCGCGCGTGAGGCCCAGGCGGGCCGGATGTATAGCTGCGGCTCGCAGCGCGTGGGCGGATATCCGTTCCGGATCGAGGTCGAGTGCGACCAGGCTTCGGCGCGGTTTGGCAACAGCCAGCCTCCGGTTGAGCTCAAGACCCCCAATCTTGTTGTGGTGGGGCAGGTCTATCAGCCCGGCCTGCTTATCAGCGAATTTCGCGGGCCCTTGACCGTTGGCGAGCCGGGAAAACCGCCTGAGCTGATCGCGGACTGGAAGCTGGCCCAATCGAGCGTGCGCGGCACGCCCTCAGCCCCGGAACGCGGATCCCTGGTGTTCGACCAACTCGTCATCGATCACACCAATAGCGATCTGCGGCAGAACGTTCTGCGAGCCAAACACATGGAAGTTCACGGCCGCATGGCCGAAGGTTCCGCCGCCGACAGTCTAGTGATCGAGGTCGCCCTTCAACTCGATCAGGCCTCGGCACCCGCCCTGCACCCCGCGGCGGCACAGCTATTCGATGCAAATATCACTGCCCTTCTTCGCGGCTTGAATGATTTGTCGCCCAAGCCCTGGCCGGTGCGTTTTCGTGAGATGCAGGCGGCCGGCGGACGCATCGACATCACGAAGGCGCGCGTGCACCAGGGTGACATTCTTGCGGTCGGCACGGGCTCCCTGGCGCTCAGCAGCAACGGCCGGCTCGAGGGCGAGCTGCGCGTCACCATGGCGGGAGTCGATCAGTTTCTGGCGGCAATCGGGGCGCAGCAGAAGGTGCAAACGTCGCCAAACATGGACAAGCTTGTAGGCGTGCTTGACCGCCTCGCGCCTGGGCTGGGGAATGTGGCGCGCCTGCAGGCTGGGGCGAATATTTCGCTCGGCCTCAACCTACTTGGCGAACAGACGACGCTCGAAGGCAAACGCGCGGTTACATTGCCGCTGCGTTTCAACGACGGTGCGGTTTCCCTCGGGCCTATCCCGATCGGCAATACACCCGCGCTTTTCTAGCCCTTCTCGGACGCATAAGGCTTGGGCAGCGGCTCGTGCGGCAGGTCGGGATGCGGCCGGCCAAAATCCGGCGCCGGAGAATCCTGTCCGATGTCGACAATTCCTTTGCGGATGGCGCGCGTGCGTGTGAAGTGCTCAAAAAGCGCGTCTCCGTCGCCCTTGCGGATCGCTTTGGTCAAAGCTGAAACGTCTTCATTGAATCGACCGAGCATTTCCAAAACTGCATCCTTGTTGGTGAGAAACACGTCGCGCCACATCGTCGGATCGGAAGCGGCGATGCGGGTGAAATCACGGAAACCGCCGGCAGAGAATTTCAACACCTCCGAACGCGTCACGCTTTGCAGCTCGTCTGCCGTACCGACGATGGTGTAGGCAATCAGATGGGGCAGATGACTGGTGATGGCCAGCACCAGATCATGGTGATCGGCCGACATCGTTTCCACATTGGCGCCCAGCAGACGCCAGAACGCGGCCAGTTTCTCGACCGCCTTAGGGTCAACATCATCTGATGGTGTGAGAATGCACCACCGATTGACAAAGAGCTCGGCAAATCCCGCATCCGGACCCGAATATTCGGTTCCGGCGACCGGATGAGCCGGCACGAAATGGACACCCTTGGGCAGGTGAGGGGCCATATCCCTTACAACCGCCTCCTTGACCGAGCCGACATCTGAAACGATTGCACCATCGGCGAGATGAGGACCGATCTCCTTCGCGACCGCAGCGCAGGCGCCGACGGGAATGCAGACAATAACCAGATCGGCGCCTTCAACCGCCGCGGCGTTGGTTTCAACAACCTGATCGGCAAGGCCAAGCTCGGCAACACGTCGACGGGTGCGCGGCGAGCGCGCGGTCGCAACAATCGTTCGCGCCGCACCTTGGGCACGCGCCGCGCGGGCGATCGAAGAGCCGATAAGGCCGACACCGATCAGGGCCAGGCGATTGAACCGGGGAGCCAGTTTGTTCATGCCCGTTTCCCCAGAAATTCCTTGAGTGCCTGCACCACGAGGCGATTGGCCTCTTCGGTGCCGACGCTCATTCGCAGGGCGTTGGGCAGCTTGTACGCTGCGACCTGCCGCAGGATGAGGCCGCGTTTGGTGAGGAACGCGTCCGCATCCCGGGCTGTTGCGCCCTTCGTTTTGGGCAAATGAATGAGCACGAAGTTCGCCGCGCTCGGGGTCACGCTCAATCCGAGCTTGCTGATCTCGTCAGTCAACCAGGCAAGCCAGCGCGTATTGTGCGCGCGGGAGCATTCCACATGGGCGGTGTCACGGATTGCGGCAATGCCTGCGGCGATGGCGGGACCATTCACGTTGAACGGTCCGCGAATTCGATGAACAGCGTCCACCACGTGCGCCGATCCGTACATCCAGCCAAGGCGCAACGCTGCAAGTCCATAGATTTTGGAAAACGTCCGCGTCATCACCACGTTGTCAGTGGTTGCCACCAGCTCAATGCCGGACTCGTAGTCATTGCGCTGCACGTACTCGGCGTAGGCGGCATCAAGCACAAGGAGTACGGTTTGAGGCAATCCTTTGTGCAGCCGCTTGACTTCATCGAACGGGATGTAAGTGCCGGTAGGATTGTTCGGGTTGGCCAGAAATACGATCTTCGTTTTTGGCGTCACTGTTGCAAGAATGGCGTCGACATCCGCTGTGAAGTTCGTTTCCCGCGCGGCAATCGCCTTCGCGCCGGTTCCCATTGTCGCGATCGGGTAAACCAAAAAGCCGTGCGTTGTATAAATCGCTTCGTCGCCGTCGCTGAGGTAGGCGCGCGCAAGCAGGTTCAGCAGATCATCGGAGCCGGCACCGCAGACGATGCGATCGGGATCGAGCCCGTAGGCAGCGCCGATCGCCTCGCGCAACGCTGAAGCCGAGCCATCAGGATAGTCCTCAAGGTGTTCGCCCACCGCGCGATAAGCGGCGATCGCATTCGGGCTCGGCCCCAACGGCGTTTCGTTGGAGGAGAGCTTGAATACTTTGGCGACGCCGGGCGACGTGCTTTTGCCCGGAACATAAGGGGCAATGTCGAGCACGCCGGAGCGCGGGTGCGGGCGGTTCGCAGTCATCAAAGGGTGTCCGAACAATCAGGCCTTCTCGGCGGCAACCATATAGCGAGTTGCGTGGCTTCCGACGAGGGCCGCCGAGCGTACGGTGGCGCCAGCATTAACCAACGCGGCGCTGATCGATTGGAGGCTGGTTTCCTTCGGCAGCGTTATCAGCAGGGCGGCTCCATCGAAGGCATGGTCGGGAACGGCGATGAAGTCAGCAAGCGCGGTCAGCGCTCGTGCAGGGCCTGCGCCCCAGCCGGAGACGCGCACGCTCCACACCTCGGCTCCGGTCGCCATTGCATCGGGCGCAACGCGGCAGATTACGAACACCGGCAAGGCGGCAGGGTGGTCCGGGCGCTCGACGAACGGGAGCCGCGCAATGATTTTGGGCGCGGCATCGAACTCGAGGGCGCTCCACCAGGCGCCAGCCGAGGCGATGCCGAAGGCAGGCACAAGGCCGAGATCACCTTGAGACTCTGATACGGCGGCAACGACGCCGGCGGCACCCATGTGCGGAACGAACGGAACGGTGAAGCCAAAATGAAAACGAGCGGAGTCGCGCATCAGCGCGTCGCCTGCCGTTAAATCGGCATGAACTGAAAATGGGGCTTGCACGTAGGTAAAAGTTGAAATGATAACGCGCCAGATGCTCTCGACAGTATCAAGTGGCAAGATGCCTTTGTGACGGTCGACCAGCCGGCGCATCATCTGTGCTTCGCGGGCGGGCCGGAACGCTGACGTGCCGGTGTCCTGGCTGCGTTTAACCGCGATCAGGCGATCGATGATCTCTCCGCGTTCGATCAGAAGCTGGTGCATCGCCTCGTCGATACGGTCGATCTCCTTGCGTAGATCGGCCAGCGCGGGTGCTTCGGTCGGTTTGCCCATGCCGGCATTGATAGGTGGGCCGGAGGCTGAAATCAAAGAAAACATTGACTGCAAGCTTTTACGTTGACAGTAAACCTCTGCTAATCGATCCCCGATACGGGTAGTGCCGGGAGCGCCCCAATTGACATGGGTAATTTGACATGGGCGATGCCATGACGAGCATGCACGATGTGGCTGATGCGCCGCGCGAAGCGGACCAGCCGCGCGACTCGCTGATCGCCCGGTTCGGAGCCGACAAGCCGCTCAAGCTCGACGCCGGCGTGGAGCTCGCGCCATTCCAGATTGCCTACAAGACATATGGGACGCTCAACGCTCAGCGTTCGAACGCGGTACTGATCTGCCATGCGTTGACCGGCGACCAGCACGTCGCCAGCGTGCATCCGGTGACCGGGAAATCAGGTTGGTGGGACACAATGGTTGGGCCGGGCAGGCCCATCGATACCGAGCGCTATTTCGTGATCTGTCCGAATGTCGTCGGCGCCTGCATGGGGACGACGGGGCCGTCGTCAACCGACCCGAGAACGGGCAAGCCGTGGGGTCTGGACTTCCCGGTCATCACTATTCGCGACATGGTGCGCGCCCAGGCGATGCTGCTCGATCATCTGGGCATCGAGTCACTGTTCACCGTTGCAGGCGGCTCTATGGGCGGCATGCAGGTGCTGCAATGGGCTGCTAGCTACCCGCAACGCGTGTTCAGCGCCTTGCCGATTGCCTGTTCGACGCGCCATTCCGCGCAAAACATCGCGTTCCACGAGGTTGGCCGGCAAGCGATCATGGCTGACCCTGAGTGGTGCGGCGGCCGTTACCTTCTGGAAAAGACAAATCCGCGGCGCGGCCTCGCGGTCGCGCGCATGGGCGCGCACATCACTTATCTGTCCGATGCCGCTCTGCATCGAAAATTCGGCCGTAAGTTCCAGGATCGTGAAAATCCGACGTTCTCGTTCGATGCGGATTTTGAAGTCGAATCCTATCTGCGTCATCAGGGAATTTCGTTCGTCGAGCGGTTCGATGCGAACTCATATCTCTACCTGACGCGAGCCATGGATTATTTCGATCTTGCGGCGGACTATGGCGGCGTGCTTGCCAAAGCTTTCAGCGGTTCACCGACTCGCTTCTGCGCGATCTCATTCACAAGCGATTGGCTGTTCCCAACATCGGACTCACGGGCCATCGTGCATGCGCTGAATGCCGCGAGCGCTCGCGTCTCGTTCGCAGAAATCGTGACCGACAAAGGCCATGATGCCTTTCTGCTCGACGAGCCTGAACTTTTTGCGATCGTCCGCGGCTTTCTCGACGGCGCCGGCGGCGCGCGCGGTCTGGGCCCCAGGAGCTAATCCGGAACCAATCCAAGAGCGGATCCATGAGTACGCTTTCCCGCGCCGATAACAGCTTGACGGTCGCCGGCATCCCGCACACTTCCAGTGGCGCCCGCGTCGACCTGGTGCTGGTCGCTGAAATGGTCGAGCAGGGGGCCAAGGTGCTCGATGTGGGCTGCGGCGATGGAGAACTCCTGCGCCTTTTGAGCGAAACCCGCGGCGTGGACGGGCGTGGCATCGAGTTATCGCGCGAGGGAGTGAACGAATGCGTGGCGAAGGGGCTCGCCGTCATTCAGGGTGACGCCGACACCGACCTCGGTGACTACCCGGACGATGCGTTTGACTACGTGATTCTCTCGCAAACGCTTCAGGCGACGCGGCATCCGCGAGCCGTGCTCGAGCACATGCTTCGTATCGGGCGCAGGGCGATCGTGTCCTTTCCGAATTTCGGCCACTGGCAAGTACGCCTCCAACTCCTGTTCGCGGGTCATATGCCGCGTACCGATATCCTGCCCTATAGCTGGTATGACACGCCCAATATCCACCATTGCACCATCAAGGATTTCCGCCAGCTCTGCACGCAAATCGGAGTACGGATGGAAAAAGCAGTGGCTCTGAATGCCTGGGGCTCTCCCCTTCGGCTGAATGCTCCGTGGTGGTTCTGGAATCTGTTCGGCGAGCAGGCTGTGTTTTTGCTGAGCCGCAAAGGTTGAGCGCTGCCCTCATCCCTGATCAGTCTGAAATCTATGTCGCGGCTCTGAACTTCTTTGCCGTTAAGTATTAATCTTGGCCAATGCAGTATTTTTGCCTGCGGCTGAGGTATATTGATCCTTAGCTCAGCGTATATTTTATTATGGGTAGGTATTCATGGAATAGCAGCCATGCATTCCCATCAAACGACCTTCCAGCGATCCCGAAATTGCTATGCGAACGGCGTTTGAAAACGCCGCGTCTTCTGTTCGACTATCCGATGAAGGCGCATTGCTCAAATATTCAGGGGACTGACTTGATGACTGGAAACAATACGAGACGCGCGACGATTTTGCTGTGGTCGGCCGCGGCTGTTGTTCTTGCAACGTCAGCCTTTGCAAGACCCGCCCATCATCGCCATAGGATTGCGCAGGCGACGCCCGTTGCGAGCCAAATGATGGGTGGAGCCGATCGCGACGCGCGTTATCCCGCGAATGTCGAGCGGACAGCGATGCAGTCGGCCGGCGAGTATGTCGGCCAGACTCGCCGCCATGTCAGACGCTCCATCGGCAGCGCCTACGCGCGGGCGCAATCGCACGCGAACTCAGCCTATGGTGGCCCCACCAGCAACGCGCTTGTCACGGAGGCGCGCAAATACATCGGCACCAATCCAACCGGACGAGCCAGTTTGTGGTGTGGTACTTTCATGGACATGGTCCTCAAGCGCACGGGTCACCCGGGCGGCGCAAATCTTGCCAGCGCCTATACACGCTACGGCACCCGTGTGGCGGGACCCTAGGTCGGCGCCATCGTTGTAGTGGGACGCCGTGGCGGCAGCCATGTTGGCGTCGTCAGCGATCGACGCAAATGGCAATCCGATCATTGTCTCCGGCAACCACAATCGCACGGTTGCGGAATCGGTTTATCCGGCCAGCCGGATCCACGCTTACGTGTTGCCGGGGGCTGACCCCGTCTTCACTGAAGCATCTAAAAAACGCCCCGCTCCATGTAGCGGGGCGTTTTCTTAATCCGCGGAGAAAATAGCGTCTCCGACGGATATCTCGCCCGCCGTCACGACTTCGGCGTAGACCCCGCAATCCGCGTGGTCAAAATTCTCGATCAGGGTGCGAGGGATGGGAAGGTGGCGAATTCCGGTATCTGGATCGACTTCGGTTGCGGCACAGCGCTGAATGCGTTTGACCACCCGCAGCCGCGTGGTTTCTCCGATCGAAAGCAGGCGCCCGACGAGATCGAACTCATGCCACGCGGGCCAGCCCGCGACATACAAATTGCCGCGAAAGCGCAACGGATTGACCGGCGCGCCGGCCGCACTTTCCACCTCTGCTACCGAGGCAAGATTAATGATGGACACCACCTTCCTGGCGACGTCCGAAAAGCTGTGGCCGCCTTTTCCGAAAAGCACCTTTGGCGGTCCGTGCAATTCTTTCGGCATGAACCGGCGAAAGAAGGCCTCGACCGCCAAGCGGCCTTCTCTGGTGCGCAAATCCCCGCGCGCCGCCTCGCGCCCTTCCCACTGAATAGTGAGAGTGTGGCTCTCCTCGTCGAAATCCGTGCGCAGGGAGGCAAGCCGATCGTTGCGCATCAGCATCAGAAACCGTTGCTTGGGCAAATAGGCCGGCGCTTCGGGATCGAACCCGGAGGGGCCATTTTCGATGGCATAGAGACGGTCGGCGGGTACGGTCTGGCCAACGAACAGCCGCGTGCGCTCGAGGGCCTGCGGCGAGAGGCCTTTCACCGGATAACGGTATATGGCGCGGATTGAGTGCTCAGAGGCCATTGATTTTCGACGCTATAAATACCGTTCCGAAGAGCATTAACGTTGACCTACATCAGTCAAACCGGCTCTTCAAACTGCGATAAGTGCCCCCACATAATGCTGGTGCGGGTCGCCTCAGGGGACCCGGATGACCGGCGCCGTTATGGGCCGAGGGGATCTAGATATGAATTTCGAGAAATTTACCGATCGCGCACGCGGGTTTGTGCAGTCCGCCCAGTCATTGGCCCTGCGCGAAGGGCACCAGCAATTCGCAGCGGAACACCTGCTCAAGGTACTGCTCGATGACCCCGAAGGTCTTGCAGCCGGTCTCATCGACCGTTCCGGCGGCAATTCGCGTCAGGCGCTGCGGGCCGTAGAGGCGTCGCTTGCCAAGCGGGCGAAAGTCAGTGGCGGCGGCGCGGGCCAGATCTATCTGGATCCGGCGTTGGCGCGGGTCTTTGACGCAGCGGAAAAAGCCGGCGAGAAGGCCGGCGACAGTTTCGTCACTGTCGAGCGCCTATTGCTCGCGCTCGCGCTGGAAAAGGACAGCGAGGCGGGAAAAATCCTTTCACAGGCCGGTGTGACGCCGCAGAAACTCAATGCAGCCATCAACGCGCTGCGCAAAGGCCGTACTGCCGATTCTCCTACTGCGGAAAATGCCTACGAAGCACTGAAAAAATACGCGCGCGATCTTACGCAGGCGGCCCGCGAGGGCCAGCTCGATCCGGTTATCGGCCGCGATGAGGAAATTCGCCGCACGATTCAGGTACTGTCGCGGCGGACCAAGAACAATCCCGTGCTTATCGGCGAACCGGGCGTCGGCAAGACAGCCATCGTCGAAGGCTTGGCGCTGCGCATCGTCAATGGTGACGTGCCAGAAAGCCTTCAAGACAAGCGCCTGCTCGCGCTCGATCTCGGAGCCATGATTGCCGGCGCGAAATACCGTGGTGAATTCGAGGAAAGGTTAAAGGCCGTGTTGCAGGAGGTTACATCTTCCGACGGCGGAATCATTCTCTTCATTGACGAAATGCATACGCTCGTCGGCGCGGGCAAAGCCGACGGCGCCATGGATGCTTCCAATCTGCTCAAGCCAGCACTGGCGCGAGGCGAATTGCACTGCATTGGTGCGACCACCCTCGACGAGTACAAGAAGCACGTCGAGAAAGACGCTGCCCTGGCTCGTCGGTTTCAGCCGGTCTATGTGTCCGAGCCAAGTGTCGAAGATACAATTTCGATTCTTCGCGGCCTGAAGGATAAGTACGAACAGCATCACGGGGTGCGCATTGCGGATTCGGCAATCGTCGCTGCCGCCACGCTATCGCATCGCTACATCACTGATCGCTTTCTGCCCGACAAGGCTATCGACCTGATCGATGAGGCTGCCGCAAGGCTGAAGATGCAGGTCGACTCCAAACCCGAGGAGCTGGATTCGATCGATCGTGAAATCGTTCGCTTGAAGATCGAACAGGAGGCTTTGAAGAAGGAGTCCGATCCCGGTTCGAAGGATCGTCTCAAGCGTCTCGAAAATGAGCTGAAAGAGCTGGAAAAGCGCTCGGCCGATCTCACTGGCCGCTGGAAATCGGAAAAAGAGAAGCTCTCAGATGCGCAAAAGCTGAAAACGGAGCTCGACCAACTGCGCGCCGAGTTGGCCAACGCGCAACGTCGTGGTGAATTTCAACGCGCCGGCGAATTGGCCTATGGTCGCATTCCGGAACTCGAAAAGAAACTGAGCGTGATCGAAGCCTCCGACGGCAAAGGCGCGATGGTGGAGGAGACCGTCACTGCCGATCACGTTGCGCAGGTTGTTTCGCGTTGGACCGGCGTTCCCGTCGACAAAATGCTTGAGGGCGAAAAGGAAAAACTCCTGCGCATGGAAGACGAGCTGGCTAAGCGCGTCATCGGCCAGCAGGACGCCGTGCGCGCGGTCTCGACGGCCGTACGGCGCGCGCGCGCCGGTTTGCAGGACCCGCGCCGGCCGATCGGCTCCTTCATGTTCCTCGGCCCGACCGGCGTCGGCAAAACTGAGCTCACCAAAGCGCTGGCGGAATATCTGTTCGACGACGAGAACGCGCTGATCCGCATCGACATGTCGGAATGCATGGAGAAACACGCGGTCGCGAGGCTGATCGGCGCGCCGCCGGGATATGTCGGCTATGAGGAAGGCGGTGCCCTTACCGAAGCCGTGCGGCGCAGGCCTTATCAGGTGGTGCTGTTCGACGAGATCGAGAAGGCGCATCCGGATGTCTTCAACGTCCTGCTGCAGGTGCTCGATGATGGCCGTCTCACGGACGGTCAGGGCCATACGGTGGATTTCCGCAACACCCTGATCGTGATGACATCGAACCTCGGCTCTGAATTTCTGGTCCACCAGCCGGAAGGGCAGGATACCGACGCAGTCAAGGACCAGGTCATGACGGTGGTCCGCGCGGCGTTCCGGCCGGAATTTCTCAATCGCGTCGACGAGATCATCCTCTTCCACCGCCTCAAGAAGGCAGACATGGGGAAGATCGTCGACATCCAGATCGCGAGACTTCAGAAGCTGCTCGACGACCGCAAGATCGTGCTCAAGCTCGATGCCAAGGCGCGCGATTGGCTGGCCGAGAAGGGCTGGGATCCCGCGTACGGTGCACGGCCCCTCAAGCGGGTCATTCAGAAGTCGGTGCAGGATCCGCTTGCCGAAATGATCCTGGCTGGAAAGGTCAAGGACGGCGAAACCGTCAAACTGTCCGCCGACAAGCTGGGTCTTACCTTCAACGGCAAGCTCGCGCAGGCGGCGTAACAAGACCAGATGTCATGCCCGGCAGGCCGGGCATGACGAATCCGAGATTTTGCTGAATACGATTATCGAACCGCCGCGCCGCTCGACGCAACGCGTGCGGGCTTACGGGCCATGATGCCGTCGAGCCGTTCGCGCTCTTTGTCGAAGCTCGCGAGCAACGCGCCTTCCAGGACGCGGCCGCGCGGCAGCTTGATCCGCATCGGATCGACGAACCGCCCGTTGACCAGGATTTCGTAGTGCAGGTGCGAACCGGTGGAAAGCCCGGTTGATCCGACAAACCCGATTACCTGTCCTTGTCGGACACGTGTGCCCTCGTCAATTCCGCGCGCGTAGGCTGTCATATGTCCATACGCAGTTTCATAGCCGTTGTTGTGGCGGACCCGGATGTATTTTCCGTAACCCGATTCCCACCCGACTTTGTCGACGATGCCATTGCCAGATGCGTAGATCGGCGTGCCGCTCGGTGCCGCCCAGTCAACGCCAGTATGCATTTTGGTGTAGCCAAGGATTGGATGGCGGCGCAGGCCAAATCCGGAGCGCATGATGCCGGCGAGCACCGGCTTGCGAACCAGGAATTTCTTCGCGCTTTTGCCCGTCTCGTCATAGTAGTCGACCAGCCCGTCGTCCGGCGACTGGAAGCGGTAGAATTTCTTTGTTTCGCCACCGATAGTCAGAGTGGCAAACAGCACGTCGTTGCGGGTGTCGGCGGCGGCCGGCGTTTCGTCTTCTCCGGCGTAGAGCACCTCGAATGAGTCGCCGGGTTGCACCTTGCGCTGAAAATCGACATCGTAGGAGTAGATGCGGATCAGGTCTTCGATGATCGGTCGGGGTATCCGATTGCGCAGTGCGGTCTCGTATATGCTTTGGTACAAGCGTACGCCCGAGGTGTCATTCTCGTCACTCTCTTCCGCGGCTTCAGCAACCTCGGTCTCGACATTTTTTACGTCAACGGAAACGTATTTTCCGGTATCCGCCAGCGCCACGACCAGATCGATTCCTGAGTCGTTCGCAATTATTACCCGGACCGGCTGCAGACGCTCATTGTCGGAAACTGGCGCCATCAATATGCGCAATTTCTGCCCTTCCTTGATGCCGCCATCGAAGCTTCGAGCCCCGAGCACCCGCGAGATCGCACTCAGATCCGCAGCGGCAGTATTGAGATCCCGGAGAATGCCGATAATGCTATCGCCTTTCTTTGCGATAATCACCTTTTCATTGAGGCCATTTCCGCCCGTCGTCTGAGTCGCGGTCTTGGGCAGCAAGGTAATATTTTCAGGGATGATGCGCGCTTCGAAGCCGGCATATGGATCGACAGTCCCGTCGCCGGCATAGGCAAGCTTAATTCCGGTGATGTTGGCGGCTACAGGGAGATGATTGGCGGCTTTGTCGCTCCATTCGGCAGCCTCTCGCACGCGCGCGATGACTTCGTCGTTGGGCGTCAGCAGCGAAATCTTTAGCCGCGGCATCATGGGCGCCATTTCGCGCATCACGAATGCAACTTCGGCTTCCGGCTCTGCCGCCGTGGCGTCGTTTGCGGTGGCGTTGCCAGGCGCAGATTCGGCGAGCAGTCTTTGCGGGTTGAATGGGGGGATATTGGTCGAGAGGTCGGAAACGGTGAGTGACAGATTTCCGGCAATGCGCACGAAAGGACGCACGCGCACGACTTCGTGGTTGCCGACCCTGTTAATGGTGGAGACGCGAATGACCTGCCGTGCAAACGTTGGCTCTTCGGCGGTTGGCAGGCGGTCGCTCTTGTGCGCGCCCTTTTCGCCGCCGCCAAGCGCGCCGCGCAGCGCGACTTCGACACGCTCAGGCAACGCGGCAAAATTGGTTTCACCGTCGAGAGATGTGAAAACGGCGCCGCCCATGAGAGCAGCGCCGCAAAGCGCGGTCATAATCGTGCCGGCAAACCATTGCACCGAAACGCGTCGTCGATCGACAAATCCGCTCGAGCCGCCATCGACCGACAGCGGTGGTTCGTTGCCGAGCTCGATGGCCTCGGCCTGCCGTGATCTTGGTGCGCCGCGCGACCGTGTCTGGTCCAAGCTCGCCGTCCCCATGCGCCTCGGATCGAAGGTGGCTTGTCGCAACCAAAATAGCCCCAGACGCCGTCGGCAGGCCCGCTTGAATCAAGTTCCGGCACGATGCCGGTTGGTCCAGGGCCCGTCGACGCGGCACCCGAACCCATTGCTGACTGGCCTGATTGACGGTGGCTGAAAAGCCCCCGTTGCGATTCCGTCCCTCGAAAGGATCCTAAGGACGACGCAGGAATATGGCCTGAGTACGGCGCGGCATGAATTAAGGCATTGTTTATCAATTGGGCGAGCGAAAATTTCCCCGACCTTCAATGTGGGCCAGAAAAATGGGCCTTTTTGGTTGACAATGCGCGAGGGCAACGCCTATATAACCCCATCGGCGCGCCGTCCCCCTACGGTGCGATTGCGCGCCTCTGAAGCTCCTCACTGGAACAGTGCATCGGCATCCGACAGTTCTCGGATGCACGAGCTTCGCCGGCTCTCCGGCTGACCGGGGAGTGGGGGCCGCCATGGTTCCCGGGCTGTTTGAAAAGTGAATAGGAAGAAAGAGAAACGTGGACGGCGGAGTCCTTGCGGGCCGCTCTCGCGTGGAGACGAGATTCTTCATCGAGACGGCTTCGGAAGAGACATCGGCGGTCTGACGTTTCAAGGTACATCGCTGATCGAGCATTCGATCAGTGGGTGGACCTCGTCAAACGTTTACGACCAGCCGGGAAAAGTTCTCATCCAACTTGAGAGTTTGATCCTGGCTCAGAGCGAACGCTGGCGGCAGGCCTAACACATGCAAGTCGAGCGGCCGTAGCAATACGGCAGCGGCAGACGGGAGAGTAACACGTGGGAACGCGCCCTTCGGTTCGGGATAACTCAGGGAAACTTGAGCTAATACCGGATACGCCCTTACGGGGAAAGATTTATTGCCGAAGGAACGGCCCGCGTCCGATTAGCTTGTTGGTGAGGTAACGGCTCACCAAGGCGACGATCGGTAGCTGGTCTGAGAGGATGACCAGCCTCACTGGGACTGAGACACGGCCCAGACTCCTACGGGAGGCAGCAGTGGGGAATATTGGACAATGGGCGCAAGCCTGATCCAGCCATGCCGCGTGGGTGATGAAGGCCCTAGGGTTGTAAAGCCCTTTCGGCGGGGAAGATAATGACGGTACCCGCAGAAGAAGC
>DASXST010000100.1:0-10241 GCA_036505835.1 Pseudolabrys sp.
GATTGCCGCGGAAATCTGCCGCACCAGAACGGCGTCGACCTCGAGGTTGGTGTAGCCTTTCGCCACCCGTAGCGGAAATTCATTGCCCGACGTGGTCCACAGCCAGCCGATCAGCTCCTCTTGCGGAATTTTGAAGTGCTGGCAGATCGCTGCCAGCCGGCGGTCGATCTCGTCGCGCGGATCCTCGCTGTTGTGAAACCAGACCCGCAGCCTCTCCTCCGGCTGCTCGCCCAACAGATTGCGGCAGGTGACCATGGCAATGGCTTCGACCATGTCGTTGCTGGTTTTTCCCATGCCACCCGGACCAGCGGTCAGTGACACGGTACGGCGTTGATAGTGCCGGCCATATAACCACGACCGCGGCGGCAGCTTAGAGACGTCAAATGGCCTGAACGGCTGCAGCACGAGCGCGCGTCCGCCGGACTTCTGCGACTTCGTCTCGTCTTGCGCCTTCTGCGCACCGGCATTGCGGTCGGCCTTTGTTTTCCATGCCCGAAAGTAAGGCCCGCCAGAATTCCAACCAACGTCCGGCCGGCGACCCGCCGCCAGCGCGGCTTCGAACGACTGCCGCCATGTGTCCGGCAGCAGGCCCGCCAGCTCGGGGTGTTTGACGATGAAGTCGCTGCCCAGCCGCCAGATCTTCAGCTCTTCGCGGCGCCAATCCCATGCCGGATCGTTGGCGACTGCGGTGCGGGTGGCGTCCAGCACGATGCGCCCCGCCTCTTGGAGCGCTACCCCGCCGCGCAGCAGGCTCGCTGTGACGGACAATTGCGTCTGATGGATCGCGCTGTCGCCTGGCCCACCAAATGTCATCGCCGCAAGGCGCGCCTCGATGTTGATTGGCGCCTTGCGCTCGCCGGTGTCGACATGAGGCTCGCCAGCCGGCCTCGCCTTGCGCGTGAGCAACGGCTCGGTCAGCAGGTCGTCAAGCTCTTCGAGTTCGGTGACGTCGAGCGGTCCGCCGCCATTCCACAGCGCATGACAAAGGCCGTTGCCGCCGTTTTTCTTGTTGTGAGTGCCGACGCAGCGGATCAATGCCGCGGGATGCACAGGTGCTGGGTCAGCTGCTAATTTTTCGGCTAGGCGTTTCCACACTGCCACCACGCGCTCGTACTCCGGCGTGCCACGCACGGGTGCGTCCTTGATTTCTATGCCGACATGAAGGTTTCCGGATCCGCTGTCGCGCACCCAGACAAATTCCACCGGCAAGTTGCGCAGCCGCTCGATAACTTCGTCACGGCTGGCTTCGATGTTCTGCAGGTCAAGGTCGAAATAAATGAACTGCAGCTGCGCCACCGTCTCTAGGCTGCGCCGCCTGGCGCCCGGCACCAGTGGGTTTATACACGTGTAGACGCCGCGGCCCGGCCGCCTGTCTTCGCTCTCGATGAAGCGCTCGGCCAGGGCCAAGTCGGTAGTGAACAATTCTTTCGGCTCTCCGGGCTCTCCGGGATTGGGCAAGCTGCAAATGTAGTAGGTCATGGGGGAAGCCCCGGAATTATCGTCGGCAGGGAGTAAGGCGCGGGGCGGCCAAACACAGCTGCCCCGATTAGGGTTTGGAAAGCCGGTGATCTCGCAGGTACCTGTGGTCTTGAGGGTCGAGCGCCCGCGCTATCGGCCATCCTCCGCTTAATCTCAGGTGAAGGGTTGGTACCTTGGATGCCCGCACTGCGCGCCCACTCAGCAAGCGTACGGCAGTCTCCGTTATGTTCGATCCAGCGATTGCTGCGCCGGTTATTCGCCTGCACCCGGACAGTCGCCCAGCGGCAATTGCTCGGCTCGTAATTACCGGCGTTGTCAATGCGCTCGAGTGAGTAGTGCCGCGAAAAGCGCGGACCCATGTCCTCTAGGAACGCAACAAAGTCAGTTCGCCAGCGGGCACAGATAGTAATTCCCCGGGCACCGTACCTTTTGTAGCCAGGATTGTTTGGGTTTTCGCAGCGGGCAATCATCTGCAGCCACGATGTGTATTCCAGAGAATACCCATTCTGCGATTTGTGGCCGTGACGATAGTTGCGTGCACGAGGCCCTTGTGACCGAGGAAATACGCTTATCATGGCACGGCGTCGTTGAGATCGGCTTCAATGCTAGTGTCCGGCTTTACCGCGCTGTCGCGCGGTGCGCGGCCGACAACCGCGAACACCGGCACCGGCACCCAGCCGATGCGATTGTCGCGGTGATTGAAGCCGCCGCTCTTTAGCCGCACCACCGGCACTTCGCCGGTGTTGGCTCGCCGCATCCGATCATAGTGGCGAAGCAGGTTGCCAACGGCGCGCCGGCCGGTCTGGCTCGTGGAAGCGAAGGTGTAGAGCTCGCGCGTTTGGGTATGCTGGAGCACCAGGCAGACCTAGTGTTTCCACGGATCCTCAGGTGCGCCGGGGTTGAGCCCTTCGGGCCACTGTGTAGGGTCCATATCACCAAGGGTTTCGCGCTTCGGCATCACAAACCCGTCGTAGACAAGGCCCTGTCGGCGGTCAGGCGGAGTCTCGCCGTCATCATAAAATTTTATCCAGCCAACCAGCGTCTCGTCGCACAAGGCGATGAACTCGGCGTTCTCGTCGATCGGCTCGTCGTCGTCCGCCGTTACAAAATGCCCGTCCTTCGAAAATTTTATCAGGCGGCCGGAGATGCTCGCCGGCGCGATCTCGTCGATATAGCGCTGCACCTCGGTGCGCGTGTCCGATACTGGTACTGTCACCGCAGTAGTGTCGGGTTTTGTCGGTACGACAGCGGTCGCGACTGTCTTCCTGGCATTGGCGCGAGCCTTGTATTTTTCAGCCTGCGCTTTTTGCTCTTTAATAATTTCCTCCGGGTGGCGGCCGCGGCGGGCGGGGTGGGTGTCGATGGGCATGATTTAGTCTCCTCGTCTCGCGCATAAAAAATTTCCGGCCGGACGTGCGCGGATCGCCTGGCCGGAAAAACTTCAATCACTGCGGCGACGACGGCTTGCAACCGATCGGCTGATTTGCCGTCGCCGGATATATTCGGCTAGTTGACGGCGTTCGCGGATCGCGTCGGCGATGCGCTCGTTGGCACGTTCGCGCTCACGCGGCGGGAGCTCGGCGAGCTCATTGGCGTCCTGTACCAGCAGGTCAACGACGTCAGCCTCGTCCTCGGCGACGAGAATTTGAGCAAGCAGATGACTGACTTGGCCCAGCGTGACCACGGCGACTATCTCCGTCGACGCGGGTTGGGCCGCCGCATGCGGCCGAGCAGCCACTCGCGCGCGGTGGGGATGTGAAAGATCGGTACCTTGCCGAGGTTGGTGTAAGGCAGGCCACCCGGTACCCGCGTCCAGCGCATGACCGTACGCGGGTGGCGTTTGACCTGGCGCGCTAGTTCATCAAGTTCGACGCAATCATCAAGCAGCCCAATTTTGTCGGTGGAGGACATTTGCAGCACGGTCCTTCGTAGTGGCGGACAGTGCTGGACTATGTACGCGCGTACTATGCGGCGGCGAAATGATTTCGAAACAAATAAGTCGGGGCTTATTTGCTCACTAAATTGTCAAACCAACCCATATTCTCGCGGATGGCCGTGCTCACCGTTGAGGCGCTCACATCGTTCTCTTCCGCCACGTCACTGATCGCGGCCTTGCGAGGCGTGCCCTTGAGCATCGCCTCTGCTACGGACAACGCCAGGTATACCTTTCGCATTCGCACGCTGGGCTGCGCCACGCGGTGTCTCGGCTTCTTAATTTTCCCCTCAATGATGCCAGCAGCGATGCTCAGCTCTAGCGGCAGCGACCTAGCAGTGTGTAAGCGCTCCAAAAGGGGGGCATAGTTGAAATACTTGAGCGCCTGTTCCACCGCGAGATGCGCCTGGCCAAACTCCTCCAGCGACGTGACAATGGGTTCGCCACCGTCAGCCGGGCCGGCACGCTCGAGCGGGAAAATTCCGCCGAATTTTGAGAATTCGTCGGCCATTAGCGGCCGCCCTTGATTGACACTATTTCCGCGCCCGGCTTTCCGCTCAGAATTGCAGCGGCCCGCTCGGTCGCCAGCCGCAACGGATCATCCTGCAGGTGTGAATAGCGCGCCGTGGTCACGGGCTGGGTGTGGCCCAAACTTGATCGGCGGCTTTGGTGTAGCGTTTCACCTCGCGCAAGCTCACGTGTCCACTGATCGCCTTGATCTCGCTCGCTGAGCAACCCGCCTCCGTTAGTCGCCGACACATCGCCTTGCGCAAGCCGTGCACTGATGTGCCTTTCGGTAATCCGGCCTCGTTGCACACTTCGCGAAACCAATTGGTGAAACCTGGAGCGGTGAATGGCTTGCCGAACGCGGTGGTCAGGCATGGGATAAGGCCCACTCAATTGAGCGGGCCTTTTTGTTATAGATAACTAACAACCACGTAGATGATGAGCACGGCAATCGTGCCTATCCAACACAGGTAATCGATACCCGCGACCGAGTTTTCCGGTTCCGACATGTCTTTATCCGCCGTGCACTGTATCACGCTTAGCCACAAGCTGCGATTTTTGCGGGCTCGGCCTCGTGAGGATGTATAGCGATACAGCGCCGCACGCGATGGTAGCGGAAATCATCGCAAAAAACGGAATGGTGAAAAATGCGAATGAAATGATGAGGCTCGCGCCTATCATCACGACTGCCACTATCTTCGAACGCAGCGAAATGCTTCTGTCGCGCTCCCAATTTTCGAGCATGGGACCAAACCACTTGCTTTTGTGCAGCATTGCGTGGAATCGCTTCGAGCTGCGCATGTAGCACGCGCTTGCCGCAATGACGAACGGGGTTGTGGGCAAGATGGGCAGAAAGACCCCCACTATCGCGAGCACGAGGAACGCGTGTCCTGCGAGCAAGAAAAATAGTCTCACCATGTTCTCCATAGTTTCCGATGCGAAGTATACCAGTGTAATATGAAGTGGGCTTGATTAAGTTTGGATACATCCGGCCTGCCATGCTTTGCTTTGCCGCCGATTCCGCGAACATCTCGCGGACGCCTTGCGTCAAGCGCTGCATCATTTCTTCGCGGCGCTTGGCATACCTTTCCGCGGTTAATTTCAACGTCATCAGTCCCTCTTGTCGGATGCAGCCATGCTCGCTTCGACTTCCTGCGGCGTGCCGACTGGCTCTAGGCTGTCGACGTCCAAACTCAGGCTCGGGCCCGACAATTTCATCGAGTCCTTTTGACCAAGGCGAATTTTCTGGAAGGGTTGGCACTGACGCGCCGGTCCCGGTCAACGTGACCGGAGTCCGCTCAGATATAGCCAAGAATATCATATGCGATCGACAGCGCAGCCATGAGGCCGTGTGATGGCCGTCCCAAAAACTCCCGATAATCGCTCCCGGGTATTGGCGCGATACCCTGTTCGCCCGCCAGCAAGTCGAACTTGACGTCATTCCGCAGGGCGTGACTGCGACTGCGACTATGGTGCGTTGCAGAATTGCCGACGGGCGGTTCAACGACTTTCTCAACTCATGGTTCTTGCGGCACTCGATCACCGCGGTCGATGGCAGTTGCGTCTGGTGGCGCAAGGAGTGACCGGGCTGTATGCTCGGAAAGCGCAGATACACCGGGGGATCTCATGAGAAAATTCATTATGACATTGGCGCTGGCCACAATTGTCGCCAACGCGCAGGCGCAGACTTTTCCATCGCGGCAGATAACCCTCGTGGTCCCCTTCCCACCCGGCGGCTCAACCGATGTGGCCGCGCGCATCATGGCCGATCGCATGCGTGCGCCGTTGGGACAACCTATCATCATCGAAAACGTCGGAGGCGCCGGAGGCAGCATTGCGGTGGGGCGCGTCGCACGCGCAGCACCCGATGGGTACACGATCGACATTGGCCAATGGGACACCCATGTCGGCAGTATCATCTACAAGCTGGATTACGACCTGCAGAAGGATTTCGAGCCGATCGGACTGCTCTCGGTTAACCCGCAGCTCTTGGTCGCCAGGAAGGATCTCCCGGCCGACAATTTGAAGGATCTGATCGCCTGGATGAAGGCAAATCCAGGCAAGATCAATTTCGTCAACCAGAATGCGGCAGCGAATGTGAGCGGCGTTCTCTTCGAGAAGTTGACTGGTCAGAAGCTCCACTTCATCCCCTATCGCGGAGCCGGACCTGCCATGACGGATCTCGTCTCTGGCCAGGTCGACCTGCTGGTGGTGCAAGGCGCTGCCGCGCTGCCGCAGATCAGGGCTGGAAAAATAAAAGCGATCGCTAATCTGTCACGGCAACGCTCTGCTTCCATGCCGGACATTCCGACTTCCGACGAGGGTGGCGTGTCCGGATTTTATATGTCGGGTTGGTTCGGGTTCTTCGCGCCCAAAGGCACACCGAAAGATGTCATCGCCACGCTCAATAACGCGATGGTCCAGGCTCTGGCGGACCCGGCGGTGCGTGGGCGCTTTACCGAGCTGGGGTTGGATGTCGCCACACGCGAGCAGCAGTCGCCCGAAGGCCTCGCGGGTTTCCAAAAGGCCGAAATCGACAAATGGTGGCCGATCATCAAGGAAGCCGGCATCAGCGCGCAAGCACAGTAAAGCTCTTTAGCGCCGTCGCAGGTGACGACGGACAGGTGCGTCTCGCCGGGTTGTCTTCGCAGAACCGCCGCCGTCGAAACGCCACTCGAGCTGAAGCCGGCGCCGCGCCGCCCGGCAAAACCAAAGTCCAAGTCCGCGACGGTCGCGAACACGGTCGCCAAGCAGGCGAAGTTAACGACTGTGACTACAAAGACTGAAAAACCATCGGCTGCCCAAACGCCTGCCTCCGCCGGTGCCTCGGGAGAAAAGGCAGGGTCCTCGAATATGATGACCCTCCAGTCCGCCCCGTCCGGCAAACCGCCTACTGCGACGGCGACAACCACAGTCGGGACGAAGATTGATGCGCCAGTATCGGGTCAGCCCTCCGACACGTCCGATGCCGTCCTGAAAAAGGCAAAGGTTGGCCACGTTAAAGGGAAAAATTCATCGGGCGAAGAAATCGGCGCGCGGCAATTTCTCTATCTCGTCAAGGAGGAGGAGGCCTACGTCGTCAGCGGCAATCCGGAGTCGGTACCGGCGACCGCGCACCGCAATATCTGCACGAACGTGGATTCCCGCATAAGGAATAGCCGCAAACAGCAGACTCGCGAATGACTTGCTCGACGCGGGTTGTTCTCTGAAACATCACGTCTAGATTTGTATCAGCCCGCATGCTGGTCGTTGCACTAATTGTTCGCGGACGCGGGAGTGGTGATGAATTATCCGATCTCCATGAACCGGAACGTTTCTGATAGAGTGCTCTCCGAACTGATCTAAGCCGAATTCCAAAAGATCATGACTGTCAAAAATAGTTCGCCAGCAACGACGATCGTATTTCCCGTTTTGGCGATCGCATTCGTTTTTTTGGCGCCGTACATTGGATACGATGCCGGCGCCCAGCCGCTGACATCCGCTTCGCTCGCGCTTTCAGCTGCGATGATTATCATCATGCTGGGCGCCGTATTCGCGGCCGTTTACCATGCAGACGTGATCGCGCATCGCGTGGGCGAGCCGTTCGGAACGCTCGTCCTGACACTGGCTGTCACGATCATCGAGGTGGCGCTGATCGAGTCGATCGTGCTGACGCCGGGCAGCTCGCCGGCACTCGCCCGGGACACGGTGTTCGCAGTCATCATGATCGTGTGCAACGGCCTTGTGGGCCTCTGCATCCTGTGGGGCGGATTGCGCCATCACGAGCAGGAATTCCAGACCGCCGGTGCCGGCGTCTATCTGAGTGTCCTTGCGGCACTTTCAATTCTCACTCTCGTGCTTCCCAACTATACGGTCACGACAATCGGACCTTATTTCTCGAACACGCAACTGATCTTTGTCAGCATCGTAACGGCCATTCTTTACACAGCCTTCCTGTTTATTCAGACGTCGAGACATACCGAATACTTTCGAGCCGAGAGCGTCACTTCGCAAAGTGGCAACCATGCATATCCTTCCGGCCGCGACGTCGCCGTCAGTGTCTTTATGTTGCTGCTCGCACTCTGCGGAGTCATCCTCATTGCCAAGAAATTTGCGGTACTCCTGGAAATAGTCCTGTCCCGAATCGGCGCTCCGCCAGCTGTTTCAGGCATCGTCATCGCAATCGTCGTTTTGGCGCCTGAAAGCATCACCGCGGTGCGAGCGGCCTGGCACAATCAGTTGCAGAAGAGCCTAAATCTCGCTTTGGGCTCCTCCCTGGCTACGATTGGCCTCACGATTCCTGCGGTGGCAATCACCAACGTCTTTATCGGCAAGCAGATCGAGATTGGCCTTTCAACGCGAGACACGCTGCTCCTCGCTCTGACGCTGTACTTGAGCCTGCTTACATTCGGAACTGGGCGTACCAATATTCTTGCCGGCCTCGTGCATCTCGTGGTTTTTGCAACGTTCCTGTTTCTGGTTTTCATTCCCTGACTGCGCGGCTCGACCAACCCAGATCCCCAGAAATCTCAGCAAAGCACTGCTTTGCAATCGAAACTGGCCCTCAAAATTTGAGACCCGTCTGTGAGCTAGCTCACAGACGCAGTCACGCTGAGCGGGAGATGATGTAGTTCGCGGAATGCCGAACTATCCCTTACTCGGGTGTCCCCCGTTTCGGCACTCCGGAGGGACCGCTGTAACTTGGCAACAGCGGTCCCTTTGCTTTGGCCGGATTGTCCGAATTCCGCTGACAAGCAATGATGTGAGGTGATTCTCCCTTGAAATCCGCACTCGCTGGGGGGATGCCATGTATAGTTGCCGGACACTGATTGGCTTTTCGTCATTTTCCTGGGCATTTGCTCAGCAGCGATGGCTGACAGCCTTAATTCGTTCCGGCGCGCTCATGGACTTCCGGCGCTCCACCGCAGCGCCAGTCTGCAGGCAATGGCTCCGCGCCACGCCCGAAGCATGGCGGCACGTCAGTCGATGGATCACGACGGCTTTTATTCCGATCGCGGCCCGATGGGGGCGCTGGCCGAGAATGTGGCGTGGGGATGCGCTACCGAAAGCTGCGCCATGCGAATGTGGGAAAATTCTTCAGGACATCGCGCGAACATGTTGCTGTCCGACGTCAAAAACTACGGCTTGGCGTCGGCCGCGGGCGGACGAACGCGGTATTGGTGCCTTGTCGTCGGCCGATAGCGATGCCCAGAATGTCAA
The DNA here is from genome assembly GCA_036505835.1 of Pseudolabrys sp. Classification (GTDB taxonomy): domain Bacteria; phylum Pseudomonadota; class Alphaproteobacteria; order Rhizobiales; family Xanthobacteraceae; genus Pseudolabrys. Next base: position 9,119 of record DASXST010000100.1, read on the forward strand.
CAATTTGTTCGCTGCAGTGCACGCAACGTAAACGGCAAGATTCAACAAGTGTAACTTCTACATAAAAGCTCAAAATACGAAGTAGATCTGTCGCAAAAGTTTAGCGCTTTGGCCACTACACTTTCATCAAAGCGTCGCTTCCTTGCCACGATGGACCGCTACCTGACCGCTACGGAAGGGGAGAAAGGAAAGTCGTGACATGCAGCTTCATGATTTTTGGACGCTCTCCACTGTCCGCTCTTTCGCGACGCCTACGCGCTGCCCGCACTGCGGTGACCTGATGGTCGCCCCCGTCTCTTCTGAATTCGTGGAAGGCGGCGAAATCCGTCACCACTGGGAATGCGACGCCTGCGGCGAGTTCTCCAGCACATCCATTCCGCTGGCCCGGTACTGAACATCGTGCCGAGTAGCCGCTGGAATATGCGGCTGAGTGCGGTGTTTGCAGGATTGGTGCGCTCAGCACTCCAAGGAGAAGTTCCTATGAAAACGAGGATTCTGCGGTCCAGCCTGTCGGCACTCGCGTGCACCGCCGTGCTCGCGCTGGCAGTCCCGTCGATGGCGGCCAACGTCAATCTGAAGGCCGATCTGAAGGGCTCGAGCGAAGTACCGCCCGTTGACACCAAGGGCACTGGTTCGGTGACCGCGACCTATGATACGGCCAGCAAGAAGTTGTCCTGGAAAGGCAACGTTTCAGGCCTCAGTGGCCCGGCAACGGCCGCGCACTTTCATTCCGGCGAAGTCGGCAAGAATGGGGGTGTCGTCGTGCCGATAGCGGGTGCCGACAAAGGCAGTTTCGAGGGCTCAGCGACGCTTACCGACGAGCAGGCGGCCGAACTCATGGCAGGAAAGTGGTACGTCAATGTCCACACTGCCACCAACAAAGGTGGAGAAGTCCGCGGCCAAGTGATGAAGTAACAAAGGACTGCGCGCGATAGATTGGTACTCATCGGAAAGCCCGCCGGCATTCAGCCGAAAACCCGATCAAGACATAGCCGGACGCACCCTGACTTACCGGTGCGCCCGGCTGTGAAAAACGCCTTTCCCTGCTTGCGCTTCTACTGACAGAGGGTACCTTAGCCGGACATTTGGCAACATAGCGAGACAGACAAGTCTGTTGCCAAGC
>DASXST010000101.1:0-45789 GCA_036505835.1 Pseudolabrys sp.
GCCGATTTTGAAAACTATCGAGCAACGGTCGATGAGCCGCTGAGCGTCCCGACCAAGGCGGGTACGCTATTTAATTCGCCTCCGCCGACGCAGGGTCTGGCATCGCTGATGATTCTGGCGCTCTTCGATCGAATGCATGTCGCGCAAGAAGACGGCTTCGAGCATATGCACGGGCTCGTCGAAGCAACCAAGCGCGCCTTCCGCATTCGTGACCGCGTGATCGCCGATCCCGACCGGATGACCGACAATGTCGATCGATATCTGTTACCTGCATTCCTCGATGCCGAAAAAGCAAAGATCGATCCGCGCAAAGCGGCGCGCTGGCCGGCGCCCTATGGCGAAGGCGACACCATCTGGATGGGTGCTGCCGATGCAAGCGGCCTCGTTGTGTCCTTCATCCAGTCGCTTTACTGGGAGTTCGGCTCCGGCTGCGTGCTCCCGGCGACCGGCATCTTGATGCAGAACCGCGGCGCGAGCTTCTCGCTCGATCCGAAGGCGCTGAACGCGCTGGCGCCCGGCCGTCGACCCTTCCACACCCTCAATCCCGCTCTCGCCGCGCTTAACGACGGGCGATTGATCGCGTATGGCACCATGGGTGGCGACGGCCAGCCGCAAAGCCAGGCGGCCGTATTCACGCGCTATGTCACGTTTCGCCAACCGCTCGAGAAGGCGCTCGATGCGCCGCGGTGGCTGCTCGGCCGCACTTGGGGTTCGACGCACACTAATCTGCGGATGGAATCGCGATTCGCGGGTAATTTGATCGATCGCCTACTTTCGGCCGGCCACGACGTCGCAGTTCTGAATGAGGCTTATTCCGACACGATGGGTCATTCCGGCGTCGTGGTGCTGCATGCCAACCGGAGCCTGGAAGGCGGACACGATCCGCGTGCCGACGGCGGGGCAGCAGGCGTCTAGATGCTGCTGATGACCGCCTGCACAATTTCCTCGCAACTCATAGGTAATGGGCACGAGAGCGGTAACGATTGCCACACTGTAACAATATTGCACGTCACCTTTGTGCCGCACTCCGTGTTAAGGTTCGGCGCATGACCACTTCATCCCGAGCCATCGCGGCCATTGTTCTCGGTCTTGCAATCGCCACTCCGGCACACGCGCATCCGCATGTCTGGGTGACGATGCATACCGATCTCGTCTATGCGCCTGACGGCAGCATTACCGGCATTCGTCACGCCTGGTCGTTCGACGACATGTTCTCGACCTTTGCCACCCAAGGCCTGGACAGCAAGGAGAAAGGCAAGTTCACCCGCGAAGAGCTTGCCCCACTGGCCAAGGTCAATGTCGAATCGCTCAAGGAGTTTGACTACTTCACCTACGCAACGGCCGACGGCAAGAAGACGGAGCTGACCGATCCCGCGCCGGACTACTGGCTCGACTACAAGGATCAGGTTCTTACGCTGAATTTCACTTTGCCGTTGAAGAAGCCTGTGAAGGCCAAAGAGCTCAAGATCGAAATCTACGATCCGACGATCTTCGTGGACTTCTCTTTTGAGAAGACAAATCCAGCCAAGCTGGTCGGTGCGTCGAAATGCAAGCTCGACGTGCACTTCCCGCGCGAAATGACCTTTGCCGAAGGCAAAAAGCTGAGCGAAATCCCAGCCGATCAAAAGAATACGACCATGGCCTGGGGCGCGCAGTTCGCGAACAAGCTCGTGGTGCACTGTCCTTGACGCTGATCCTGCGATCCCGCGTCGCGCAAAGCATTTTGCTGTCGATCTGCATTCTGTTCTTTCTCTCGGCAATCGATGCGACCCTGGCGCAACCGTTCGGTGTGCCGCGCGGAACGCCGTCCACAGAGGTCGGTGGCTTTGCCGGCTGGATCCTTGCCAAGCAGGCGGAGTTCTATCGCATGCTGTCGGGGCTGATCCGCGCTGCGAAGGCGGATGGCAGCGCCGCCTACACGCTGCTTGGCGTTTCGTTTCTTTATGGTGTTTTCCACGCTGCGGGGCCCGGTCATGGCAAGGCGGTGATCTCATCCTACCTGGTCGCCAACAACGAGACCTGGTGGCGCGGCATCGTGCTGTCGTTTGCTTCGGCAATGCTTCAGGCATTCACGGCGATCGCGATCGTCGGCATTGCGGCCGCACTCCTCGGCGCTACCGCCAAGGCGATGGGCAATACGATTCGCGTGATCGAGATCGTCAGCTATGCCTTGATCGTGTTGATCGGCCTTCGCCTGTTGTGGGTCAAAGGCGGCGCGTTCCTGCGCCTTTTGCGTGGCGACAAGCCCGCGCATCACGCGCATGATCAGAAACACCATCATCGTGATCATGCCCATGACCATGGACACGATCATCATCACCATCACAGTCACGAACACGCACATCGCCATCATCACGACCACGAGGACGACGCGTCAGCCTGGGGACACGCTCACGCGCCCGAGCCGCAGGAGTTGACCGGCCGGCATTGGCTCAGGCGCGGGCTTGCCGCGATCGTGGCAGTTGGATTGCGTCCATGTTCGGGTGCGATCATCGTCCTTGTGTTTGCGCTGGCGCAGGGCTTATTTTTGATTGGAGTCGCATCGACGTTTGTAATGGGCCTCGGGACGGCGATTACAGTCGCGGCCATTGCTACGCTTGCCGTCGGTGCACGCGGGCTCGCCGGTCGACTCGCCCAGGCAAAACCCGGAATGGGAATGCTTGTCGTGCGCGGATTGGAAACCGCCGCCGCGCTCGTGATTGTGTTGTTCGGCGCGGCGTTGCTCACCGGCTATATGGTGAACGAGCGATTGATGGGTTTCTAGCGGGGACGCCATGACTGAACACGACGAGCTTTTTTCCGACGGCGCAGCCTACGAGCGTATGATGGGCCGCTGGAGCCGCGTTGCCGGCAAGTTATTTCTCGATTGGATTGAGTTGCCCAGCGGGCTGCGCTGTCTCGACGTCGGCTGTGGCAATGGTGCTTTCACCGAAGAGCTGATCGCTCGTTGCGCCCCAGCCAGCGTTGTGGGGCTCGATCCCTCGAAACAGCAGATCGCCCATGCACGGCAACGCCCCGGAGCGAAGGCGGCTGAATTCCGCGTCGGCGATGCGCAAGCCCTGCCTTTTGCTGACCGCAGCTACGATGCGGCCCTTATGGCGTTGGTCATCGCCTTTCTTCCGAATCCGGCCAGGGCAGTGGCAGAAATGGCGCGGGTCGTGCGGCCCGGCGGGTGGATTGCGACCTACATGTGGGATATCGCCGGTGGAGGGGTGCCGGTGCATCCTCTGTATGAAGCATTAAAATCTATAGGCGCCACCCCAGGAATTCAGCCCAATCCGGAGGCTTCCCGGCGCGAAGCACTGCAAGAGTTTTGGGAGAAGGCAGGACTGCAGGCGGTCGAAACGCGCGTGATCCGCATCCCTGTTGTGTTCTCTAACTTCGACGATTTCTGGGATTCGACCACGGTGCCGGTCGGACCACAGGGCAAAGCAATCGCGGTCCTGCTGCCAGACGCGCGAGAGAAACTGCGAGCAAGGCTGCGCGAGCAGTTGCCGATCGCCGCGGACGGACGGATTGCATATGAAGCATTCGCCAACGCGGTGAAGGGGCGTGTGGCAGCCTGAAATCTCTGGCGCCAGTCAGGCGAAATCTTCCTTGCGCAACTCGATTGGCTGGCCGTGCGGGGTGCGATCGCAGGCGCGATCCCAGGCGTCTCGGTACCGGTGCAGCGTCTCACGGGTCGCCACGCCCTTTTCCGCGACCAGTTTTTCCAGCGCATTCAGCCAGTGCGAATAATAGCTGTTCCCGGTGTCGGGATCGCCCGCTTGCTGCGCGCGCTTGATCTCGTTTGCGAGTGTTGTCGCCCATTCAGGCCAGGTGAAAACACCCCGCTCGTGGAGCGCCAGCGCCATGGCAAATGCCTGCGCTTCCCATGGCTCGCGGAACACCGGGCCATCGGCATCGCGCGGTACGCCCGGAACGGCGATCGCCGCGCGCATCGCGGCCTGTGGATCCATGCTCACTATGCCGGCTCCAGATAAGGCTCCCAGGCGTCGACCGATATCTTGACCGTCGGGTCGCCGTCCGCGCCCCATAACTCCGGGCCATCGAAGCGCACCGTGTAAAGCCATTGCGGATTTTCGCCCGCGCCGACGGCGTTACTGTCTGGAAAAACGTGACACCCAATGACGCGTTCGATGGTACCAATATGGCCGCGCACGTAGCCGGGCAGGCGGGTGTGGGTGCGGAGTTGGATATTCTTCATGCGCACACGGTCGCCAGGCTTGAATGCAGCTCCTGTGTTCGTATCGCGCTCGGTCGGACCGCCGCGATGCAATGTCTTTGCCACGTCAGCGGGCGACAGTACGCGCTTGACCGGCTCGGGCGGGCGCAAACTGTGGCCGGCTTCAATTTCGTCGTCCGACACCAGGCCACGCTCTTTGATCATCTGCTCGAGTGCGGCGAACCAGATCTGGTAATAGCTCATCGAAAGATATTCCGCCGGAGGGCGGTTCTCGCGCGCGAAGCGGCCCATGTCGATGTTCCAGCCCCCGGGCATGCCCATTGCGAGCGTGAGCGCGAAGGCGCGCTTTTCCCATTCGGCATGGAAGACCGGCTCGTTCGGTTCAGGCTTGACCGGCCCGAATCCGTGCTTGCCGCCCATGTCCTGCGCGCCGTTCATTTCAGATCCTGCGGCGATTTCGGCAAGCCGGTTCCAATCATCGAATCGCGCGTGACAAGTTCGGCGAGCTTCTCCTCGCTCCAGCCTTCGGTGCCCGCGGGCCGCATCGGCACGACCAGATAGCGAATCTCGGCGGTCGAATCCCAAATGCGGATTTCAGTGTCCTTCGGAAGGGTCACGCCAAAGTCCGCGAGGACCTCGCGTGGATTGGCGACCGCGCGCGAGCGATAGGGCGCCGACTTGTACCAGACCGGAGGCAGTCCCAGCACCGGCCATGGATAGCAGGAGCACAGCGTGCACACGACGATGTTGTGCAGCTTCGGCGTATTCTCCAGCGCGACAATATGCTCCCCCTGCCGTCCCGCGTAGCCGATCTCGGCAATGCGTCCTTGAACAATCGCGCGCGATAGGCAGGGTCAACCCAGGCCTTTGCCACGACGCGGGCCGATTTTTTTTTCGTAAGTCTCGATCAGGAGATCGAGGGCGGCCGGAGCGACATAGCCCTTTTCCGTGAGCACGGTTTCCAGCGCGCGCACACGCAGCTGGGTTTCCGACAACTCGGAATGCTCGTGGTCATGGTCGTGATCATGCCCGGACATGCAAGCACTATAAGCAAAAGCGGCGGCTTTGTGCCATCATCGGCGTAATGAGTTTTTCGAATATGACCGCGCTTGCCGACCGCATAGACCGAATGACGTCAGGCATAGGCCGCGCCGCGGCATGGCTTGCCCTTTTGGTTGTGCTTCTGCAGTTCGCGCTGGTGGTCGCGCGTTACCTGTTCGGGCTCGGTTCCGTTTGGCTTACCGAGACGGTTATCTACGCTCACGCCGCGCTATTCATGTTGGCGGCGGCCTGGACGCTTTTGGCAGGCGGCCACGTGCGCGTCGATGTGTTCTATGCGGAGGCATCGGAACGCACCAGGGCGATGGTCGATCTGATCGGCGCGCTGGCCCTGCTGCTGCCTTTCATGCTGGTGCTGCTCTGGCTGTCGGTTCCGTATGCAGCGCGCTCGTGGGCCATCTTCGAACACTCGCAAGAAGCAAGCGGCCTGCCGATCGTGTTCGTCCTTAAAACCCTCATTCCGCTGTTCGCGCTGCTGATGGCCCTGCAAGGCGTCTCCCAGGCGATCCGTGCCGCGGCCGTACTGTCGAGGGCGCGGTGATGCTGGCCGAGATATTCGCGATTCTGATGGTCGTCGCCGTCATTGCAGCATTGATGGTCGGCTATCCGGTCGCGCTGACGCTTGCCGGTTTCTCGCTGATATTCGCGGTGCTGGGCAACATCTTCGGCGTCATGAGCTTCGCAATCCTCGGTGCGCTTCCGCAGCGGATCTTTGGCGTCATGACCAATGAAGTTCTTCTTGCGATACCCCTTTTCATTTTCATGGGCGTGATGCTCGAGCGTTCGCGCATCGCCGAGGATTTGCTGGAAACCATGGGCCGCCTGTTCGGGCCTTTGCGCGGCGGACTTGGCATCTCGGCTGTCATTGTCGGCACGTTGCTCGCCGCTGCCAAGGGCGTCGTTGGCGCGACCACTGTGACCATGGGTCTGATCATGCTGCCGGCAATGCTGCGTTTCGGATACGACCCGCGGCTGGCGGCCGGCACTGTCGCTGCCACGGCAACGCTGGCGCAGATTTTCCCGCCGGCGACCGTGCTGGTGCTGCTCGGCGATCAGCTCGGAAACGCCTATCAAGCCGCACAGCTCGGGAAGGGCATTTTCGCACCGCGTTCGCTCACGGTCAGCGATTTGTTTGCCGGTGCGCTGCTGCCCGCTTTCGCATTGGTTGCGCTCTATCTGGTTTTTCTTGTCGCGGTGGCGTTCATTTGGCCGAAAGCGTCGCCCGCACTGCCTCCCGATCCGAAGCCGATGCACGGGGGTGTGCTCGTTCGCCGGCTCGGCGAAGTGCTGGTCGCTCCGCTTGCGCTGATCGCCGCTGTTCTCGGCTCAATCCTCGGCGGCATCGCCACTCCGACTGAAGCGGCGTCGATCGGCGCTGTTGGCGCCATCTTGCTCGCCGCTCGCAAGGGGCCGCTCGCCACGCTCCTCAAGCCCGTTAGCGACAAAACCGCGCAGATCGTCAGCATGATTTTCCTGATCCTGATCGGCGCCACGATGTTCAGCCTGGTGTTCCGCGCGCTGGGCGGCGACAACATGGTGCACCGGGCGCTGTCAAATCTGCCCGGCGGCGCAGCCGGCGCAGTCCTTGCGGTCATGGTGGCAATGTTTCTGCTTGGCTTCGTGATGGATGCGTTCGAGATCATCTTCGTCGTGGTGCCGATCGTCGCGCCCACGCTGCTGGCAATGCCCGGCGTCGACCCGGTCTGGCTCGGCATCATGATGGCTGTGAATTTGCAGACCTCGTATATGCATCCCCCGCTCGGCCCGACGCTGTTCTTTCTGCGCAGCGTCGCACCGCCACAGATTACGACGCGGCATATCTATCTCGGCATCATTCCGTTCGTGCTGATCCAGCTGTTCGCACTGGTGGCGCTCTGGTTCGTCCCGGGTCTTGCGACCGCATTGCCCCGCGCGCTCTACGGGCACTAGAGTCCGAGGCGTTCCACCAGGATCCAGAGCCATACCGCGGCCGCCGCAAGCAGCGACAGCCCGACCGCGGCGGAGCCCATGTCCTTGACCCGTTTGATGGCTGGATCATCGTCGCGGGTGATGCGATCGCTCAGCTTTTCAATCGCGGTATTGAGCAACTCGACAATCAGAATGAAGACGAGCACGCCGATCAACGCAAAGCGCTTGCTCGGCTCCTCGGTGAGGAAATAGGCGAGGGGGACGCCGGCAGCCAGAAGCATAATTTCCTGGCGAAACGCCGCTTCGGACCGCGTCACTGCGACGAGGCCATTCCAGCTGTTGATCGCCGCCTGCCAGATCCGCTCCACGCCGCCCGCCCATTCAACGATCGCGAGATAGTTACGAGTTTTTTGCCGTCTATTCCATATCGTTACACAGCCCGTGTATAACGGCTGCCGCATGAAAGCCGCGGACATGTTCAGCCTCAAAGGCCGCGTGGCGCTGGTAACCGGCGCTTCAAGCGGGCTCGGCACGCAATTCGCCCGAGCCCTTGCGGATAATGGAGCCGCCGTTGTGCTGGTGGCACGCCGGTCGGACCGGCTCAAGGCGCTGAAAGACGAGATTGATGGAAAGGGCAGCCGCGCCATTGCCGCGGAAGCTGACGTGACCGACCGGGCGGCCATGATGCGTGCGTTCGACGCGGCCGAGAGAGCCTTCGGCACGGTGACGATTCTCGTCAACAATGCCGGCATCGCGCATGGCGGCCGCGCCGTCGAGATGCCGCCGGAGGAGTGGCGGAAAGTTCTCTCGACCAACCTGGATGCCGTCTTTTTCTGGGCACAGGAGGCAGCGCGGCGCATCCTGGCCGCGAACAAACAGGGCGCAATCGTCAATATTGCATCGGTGCTGGGGCTTGCAGTCTCCAAGGGCGCGGTTGCCTACGCCGCGGCCAAGGCCGGCGTCGTGCAAACGACCAAGGCACTTGCGGTCGAGCTGGCCTTCAAGGGCGTGCGCGTTAACGCCATTGCCCCCGGATGGTTTGTCACGGAAATGAACGACGATTACCTGACGGGCGAGGCGGGAACGGCAATCAAGCGCGAGATTCCGATGGGCCGCTTCGGTAATCCCGGCGACCTCGATGGCGCGTTGCTGCTCCTTGTCTCGGACGCGGGCAGCTACATCACCGGTGCCACCATCGTTGTCGACGGCGGGCAGGTCATTCAGATCAAGGGCTAGGAAAACGACGCATGGATTTCACGCTTGCGCCAGAGATCGAGGATCTCCGCCTGCGAGTGCGCGCCTTCGTGGAAGAGCACGTGCTGCCGCTGGAAGCTGATCCGGAAAATTTCTCCGAGCATGAGAACATCCCGGAGGACAGACTCGCCAAGGTGCGCGTGAAGGCAAAAAAAGCCGGCCTGTGGGCGCCCCAGTCGCCGAAGGAATACGGCGGGATGGACCTGCCGATCGTCGCCTGGGCTGCGATTTACGAGGAAGCCGCGCGCTCTATTTTCGGTCCGCTCGCAATCAATTGCATGGCGCCCGATGATGGCAACATGAATCTCCTCAAGCTGGTCGGCACGCGCGAACAGAAAGAAAAATGGCTAAAGCCTATCGTCGAGGGAAAAGTTCGCTCGAGCTTCACAATGACCGAGCCAGCGCCGGGCGGCGGCTCCGACCCGTCGATGATCAGGACAAGCGCACAGAAGAAAAGCGACCGTTACGTCATCAGGGGCCGCAAGTGGTTCGCCACCGGTGCCGACGGTGCGGCGCATTTCATCGTTGTTGCCCGCACGTCAGACGACAAGCGTCGCGGTCTGACTGCATTCCTCTACCATAAGAATCAACCAGGCTGGCGCATCGTGCGTCGCATCCCGATCATGGCGCCGCACGAGCACGGCGGACATTGCGAGCTCGAATTCGATGGCCTCGAAATCCCGCGTGAGAACGTGCTGCTGGAGGAGGGCGACGGCCTGAAGATTACGCAAATCCGTCTCGGACCCGCGCGGCTGACGCATTGCATGCGCTGGCTGGGCTTCTCCAAGCGCTGCATGGAAATTGCGCAGGCCTACGTTGCCAACCGTGAAGGTTTCGGGATCAAACTCGGCGACCGCGAAAGCGTCCAGATCAAGCTCGGGGAAGTGGCGCAGCAGATCCAGATCGGAAGGCTGCTCACGATGCATGCCGCCTGGATGCTCGACCAGGGTGGCCGCGCCCGCAAGGAAGTCTCGATGGCCAAGGTGCAAGTCGCCGATACGCTGCACAAGGCCGCCGACGTAGCCATTCAATTGCAGGGCGCGCGCGGGTTTTCGCAGGATTCAATCGCGCAGTGGATCTATCGCTCCGCCCGGTCGGCTCGCCTTGTCGACGGTGCCTCCGAAGTGCACATGATGGTGCTGGCGCGCTTCATGCGCGAAGAGGGCCGGGACTTCTGGCAATGGGGCCCAGGCGAGGGGCGGCGGAACACGCGCTAGGGCGCGTCTTTTGGCGCCTGGTGGACTTCGATTATCCATCGCCGGGACGTCCGTAGTGGCGAAGTTGACGTGATGCAGCTTGAGCTTCATGAGGTTGCCTTTCGCAGCGCTGCGACCTCGTGGTGCGCAGATTTCATCATGTACTGCAAATCAGAGCCCGCGATTACAAATCGGGCGCCAAGTTCTATCAACTCGGCCACATGCTCGACGTCGGCGCGAATTCCGCCGACCCCAAGGTGCTTGCCGTGCGCCTTGCAGGCCTTCGCCGCGCTGTCATAAGCAGCCCGGAGCCTCGGGCTTTTGAGTTCGCCGGGAATCCCCATGGCCGTGCAAAGGTCGTTGGAGCCGATGAGCAACACGTCGATTCCGGGAACGGCCGCAATCGCACCGGCATTGGCGATGCTTTCCGGCGTCTCGAGCATGGCGATCAGCACCATTGTGGCATTGCCCTCTTTGTTGACCTCGCCGAGCGGAGTGGCGCGATAGCCTTGCAGCGGGCCGGTCCCACCGACCGAGCGCTCGCCGACCGGAGGAAAGCGGCAGGCGCGTGCGAAGGCCTCCGCCTGTGCGCGCGTACTGACATTCGGGCAGATAATTCCGAGCGCGCCCATGTCGAGGAGCCGTGTCGCATCGTCGAGTTGGTGACCGGCGATACGCACCAGCGGCGTGATGCCAACCGGCAGGGCTGCGACGCAAATTTGCGCCGCATCGTCGAGCGAGATCGTGCAGTGTTCCATGTCGACGTAAAAGGCGTCGAAGCCACAGGAGTCCGCGATCATCGCGATCTCGGCGGTGCGTGCGAGCCGCGTTGCCATGCAAAGCGCAACCTCGCCGCGCGCAAGTCTTTCCTGCATACGGTTTGTGAAGGCCATATTACTGCTCTCTTTGTTATGGCCGAGCTCGTTCCGGCCATCCACGTCTTCGCAAAAGGAAGACGTGGATGCCCGGCACGGGGCCGGGCATGACGGGCGCTGAAGGTCAGTTGCGATAACTTGTGTCGATCTTGTCGAGCATGCGCAGGTATGCCGCCCAGTCGTGGCTGCCGCGGCCAGCGTCGTGACGCTCATATTGCTCGGCGGTCTTTTCGCAGACTGCCGGGGAGATCTCGATCAGCTCCTTGCCGGTGGCTTCCAGCTTGAGCTGAATGTCAGCAGCGTCGATGAGATGCTTCATCAGCACGAAGGCTTCGCGCGCACTTTTCCCTACTGTAAGAACACCGTGGTTGTGCATGATCATGGCACGGTTCTGGCCAAGGTCGCGGTTCAGACGCTCGCGTTCGTCGAAATCCTCCGTGATGCCCTCGTAGGGGTGATAACCGACACGTTGGTAGAAGCGGATCGCCTGCTGGGACACCATGCGAAGCCCGCTTTTTAATCCGGCGATCGCCGTGCCGATATTGGTATGCACATGCATCGCGCAGTTCACGTCCGGACGCGCGCTCAGCACCCCGCCATGCAGCGTGAAACCGGGCCGGTTGACGCCGGACTTTTCGTCCAGATCCTCGTCCATCGACACTTTCACTAGGTTGGAAGCGGTGACTTCGGTATAGAGCAGGTCGTGCTTTTTCATCAGGAACTTGCGCGGCTCGCCCGGCACGCGCATCGAAGAATGGTTGTAGATCACGTCGTCCCAACCGTAGTGCGCAGTCAGGCGGTAGACGGCCGCAAGGTCAACGCGCGCCTGCCATTCCGCTGGTGAAATTTCATCCCGTGAACTTTTGGAAACGCTGGCAAGCTTGTTCATCGGCGTACTCCTCCGTGAATGCGCAGGGGACTCTATCACACCACCTTTGCTTGGCCAGATCGCAACGCGCCAGTATAGAGAGGGCCGCCAAGCGAGAGGAAAAATGAGCAACGCGATCCGTATTCGTATGGGCGGCTACGGCCCGCCGAGCACCGGTTTCAGCAAATCGCTGAAGCTCATCGGCGACAAACTGGGCGCGCAGTTCGGCAATGACGTGAAGAGCGAATACGTTTTCAACATCATGGATCACGGCCACAAGGCCGAGGATATCCTCACGCTGGTCGAGAACGGTAAAATCACGCTCGGCTACCAGTCCTCGAGCTATTTGACCAACCGTGTCCCGGAATTGGGATTCGTCGATCTGCCGTTCCTGTTTTCCAGCAACGCGCAGGCGCGCGCAGCCATGGACGGCACGCTGGGCGAATTTCTCGCGCGCAAAACGGAGGAACGCATCAACTACCAGATTCTCGGCTGGTTCGAGAATGGCTTCCGGCACATATCAAATCGCCTGCGGCCGATCCATCGGCCCGCCGACATGGCCGGCATGAAAATCCGCGTGCTGCCGAGCGAGATACACCGACGCACATTCGATCTGCTCGGTGCGGTCGCCATGCGCATGGACTTGACCGAAGCGATTGCCATGATCAAGGCGGGCACGCTCGACGCGCAGGAAAATCCGCTTGCCAACACCGTCACGTATGGCGTGCACAAGTTTCACAAGTTTCACACGCTCAGCAATCACTTTTACATTTCACGGCCGATCTTTTTGCATCGCCCGTCGTTCGAGAGTTGGCCGGACAATGTCAAGCGCGCCATGGAGTCGGCAGTCAGCGAAGCGGTTGCCTATCAGCGCACGCTTGCGGTCGAGGAGCACGACCAGTCATACCAGGCGATCACGGCAGAAGGCTGCGAGATCAATGCGCTCACGCCGAAGGAACACGAACTCTTCGTCGCCGCCGTCCGGCCACTGCTGGCTGATGCGCGGATGACCTATGGCGATGCTATGTTCAAAATGGTGCCGCAGCCGTAAGCTGACCAAACACTTAACGCACTCGGCGCAATTCTAGGATTTACGCGGCTGAAACGACTCCTTTCGTAAAGACGGCGAAGCTCTTCCGAGTTGGGGCCGTTCAATGACGCAGAATCGTCCGATCGCACTTGCGCTGCGCGGGGTCAGCAAACGATTTGACCGCCCCGCCGTCGATGCGCTCGATCTCACTGTCCATGGCGGCGAGTTCTATGCCCTGGTCGGCCCAAACGGCGCCCGAAAGACCACAACCGCGCTGGCGGCCGCCCTAACCTGGGCGGCGCTCGGGACGGCGGCAATCGCCCTCGGCATCCTGGCAGGCGTCTGGCTGATCAGTCCGTCGCGGACCTGATTCTCAAGCAAACGCTGCGCGCGCACGGCCTCGGCCGACCAGGATCCCGATCAAGATCAGATTGAGAATATTGGCCCCGATTCCCGCGGCGAAGGCGGGCGCATAGTAACCGAAATAATCGTAGAGAATGCCCGCGAGCCAGCCGCCGAGCGCCATCCCGCCGCCGCTAAAGAGAAGCAATGTCGGAATGCGCCACGAGGCCTCGGACGCGGGAAACAATTCGCGCAATGCCAGCACGTAGGCCGGGATGATCCCGGAGAATCCGAGGCCGAACGCCGCTGCTATCGTGAACAGGCCCGCTTCGTTTTGGGTGAAAAGAAATGCCGTCATCGACGCAGACTGCCATGCCGAGCCGATCAGGACGGTCGCGAGCCCGCCGATGCGGTCGGAAATGGCGCCCCAGATCTGCCGGCTTAGAAAGGCTGTGCCGAGAAGGACCGACAGCATCAAAGCACCGTTCGAGCGTGTAATGCCAAGATCGCTGCAGAAGGCAACCAGATGACCTTGCGGCATTGCCATTGGAACACAGCACAGCACGGCTGCGACGCACATCATGCCGAAAACCAGATTTGGCGGCCATCCGAGCACGCGGGCCTTTCCGGCGGCCGGATCAGACGACGTGGTCGGCAAAATCAGTTCGGGCGGCGCGCGAAAATAAAGCAAGGCTAGCGGAATGATCACGACGATTTCGGCCAGCGCGTACCAGAGCATCGCCTGGCGCCATCCGAAGGCCGCGATGGCGCGTTCGAACACCGGCGGCCACATTGCACCGGCCAGATAGCTGCCGCTCGAAATGAGCGCCAGCGCTGAGCCACGGCGCCGATCGAACCAGCGGCTGACATAGATGTACATGGGCGCATTGATGCCGCCCAGTCCGATCAACCCGATGAAGAGCCCGTGACCGATCCAAAGCGGCCAGGGCGGGCCAATGGTCGAGATTGCAAGACCAAGGCCGATCATCAAGGACCCGCAGATCACGGTCCATCGCGTGCCGACCTTGTCGGCGATCCTGCCCATTAAGATGCCGCCGAAACCGGAGCCAAGCCAGGCGAGGGCGCTAGCGAGTGCCGGGATCGACCGGATTCCGTTCACCTCTGCCGCAATGTCCTTGAGCGCAACGGCCGTGATCCACGCCGCTCCAAATGCCATCAGCATCGTGACGAGCGCCACAGTGGCGACTATCCAGGACGTTTTGCTTTCGATTGAGGAAGGCGGCAATTGCAACATCGAGGGAAGTTCCCGGCGGACACTTTTCTGGCAGCCCCGGCCGCATTTGACCACCCACATCGCCGTAGGTCTGCTCTGTCTGCTGCATTGCGCCAAAATGCGCGCAATCGCCGGCCATGGAAATTTCCTTTTGCAAGTGGCGGCAATAACGAAATTGACCCAAACCCGTTGAGGTGTAGCTTTTCCGGACGGTTCAGCGCTTTGCCACGCGCAGGACAAGCCTATATGAGTGGGACCCGGCGCCCTGTGCGCCGCGACAACAAGGCCATCCATGGCGTTCCGAACGGTCAGCCTCGACGACAAATACGACCTGAGCCAGTCGCACGTATTCGTCACAGGTTATCAGGCGCTGATTCGTGCCTGCCTGATGCAGAAAGAGCGTGATCGGCGCGCCGGCCTGAACACTGCCGGTTATGTCACCGGGTACCGTGGTTCGCCGCTCGGCGGTCTCGACCAGCAATTCATGCGCGCGGCAAGACAACTTGTGGCTGCCGACATCAAGTTCCAGTCCGGCTTGAATGAAGACCTCGCCGCCACCGCGCTGTGGGGTTCGCAACAAGCTGAGCTGCGCGGCGAAGGCAAATTCGATGGCGTGTTCGGCATGTGGTACGGCAAAGGGCCGGGCGTCGACCGTACTGGCGACGTGTTTCGCCATGCCAATTTGGCTGGCACGTCGAGGAATGGTGGCGTCATTGCTCTGATGGGCGACGACCACACGGCTGAATCATCAACGACTGCGCATCAATCCGAATTCCATTTCGTCGATGTGATGATTCCGATCCTCAATCCCGCCGGCGTGCAGGAGATTATCGACTACGCGCAATACGGCTGGGCCATGTCGCGCTTCACAGGCGCATGGACCGCGCTCAAATGCATGCACGAGACTGTGGAGTCGACCGGGGTGCTTGATGGTTTGCTCGATCGCATGCAGATCGTGACGCCGACCGATTTCACCATGCCGCCAGGCGGTCTGAATATCCGCCTCGCCGACACATTCCTCGGCCAGGAAGCGCGCCTCCATGATTTCAAGCGCGATGCCATGCTGGCCTTTGTGCGAGCAAACAAACTCAATCGCATCATTAATTCCGGAGGACGGGCGCCGAAGATCGGCATCATTACCACCGGCAAAGCGTATCTCGATGTGCGCCAGGCCTTCGATGAGCTCGGGATAGACGAGATAAAATGCAATGACCTCGGCCTTCGGGTTTTCAAGGTTGCCTGCGTTTGGCCGCTCGGACGGCAGGAGCTGGCGGAATTCGCGCAAGGGCTCGACCTCATCATTGTCGTCGAGGAAAAGCGCTCGCTAATCGAGGTGCAGGTCCGTGAAGAACTTTACGGCACGGCAAATCAGCCGGTCTGCATCGGCAAAAAAGACGAGCAAGGAAACTGGCTGTTCCCGGTCAAGGGCGCGCTTGATCCGAACGATATCGCCATCTGCATCGGTGAACGTTTGCTGCGCTATGGCTCCAACGAAGAGCTCGCCGCAAACGTGGCCCGCCTAAAATCTGCGCAGGGCGCGCTGTCCGAAACGACTGATGTTGCCCAACGCATTCCGTATTTCTGTTCGGGGTGCCCGCACAACACGTCGACCCGTGTCCCGGAAGGCAGCCGCGCCTATGCTGGCATTGGGTGTCATTACATGGCGCAGTGGATGGACCGCAAAACGCTCGGCTACACCCAGATGGGAGGCGAGGGCGCAAATTGGATTGGCGAAGCGCCATTTTCTAACCGCGGGCACGTTTTCCAGAATCTTGGTGACGGAACCTACAACCACTCCGGCTATCTCGCGATCCGCGCTGCGATCGCTTCCGGCGTGACCATGACCTACAAAATCCTGTTCAACGATGCGGTCGCCATGACCGGCGGGCAGGCGAATGAGGGCGGATTGACGGTGTCGCAGATCGCATCGCAAGTGGCCGCCGAAGGGGCGAAGCGGGTGGTCGTCGTCACCGACGAGCCCTGGAAGTATGGGAAAGACATCGAATGGCCACGCGGACTGACGGTGCATCACCGCGACGAACTTGACGCCATTCAACGCGAGCTGGCCACCATCCCCGGCGTTACCGTGCTCATCTACGACCAGACCTGCGCTGCCGAGAAGCGCCGACGCCGCAAGCGCGGTGCATTTCCCGATCCCGACAAGCGGGTGGTCATCAATGACCTCGTTTGCGAGGGTTGCGGAGACTGCGGCGTCAAATCGAATTGCGTGTCGGTGCAGCCGCTGGAAACCGAGTGGGGTCGCAAGCGAACAATCGACCAGTCAAGTTGCAATAAGGACTACTCCTGCCTGAAGGGCTTTTGTCCTTCCTTCGTGACCGTGCACGGCGCGAAGCTCAAAAAAGGCGAGGCCCTCGCCGAGCCGAAAGAGTGGCCAGCCCTGCCGACGCCCAAGGCGCCGCTGCTCAATCACCCTTACGGGATCATCGTCACGGGTATTGGCGGGACCGGAATTGTTACTATTGGAGCCATCGTCGGAATGGCGGCGCATCTCGAGGGCAAGGGCGTTGGCATCATCGATATGGCCGGTTTGGCGCAAAAAGGCGGCGCAGTCTCGAGCCACATTCGCATCGCCAATACGCCGTCGGATATTCATGCCATCCGCATCGCGGCGGGCGGCGCCGACCTGGTCCTGGGCGGGGACATTGTCGTTGTCGGCGCCAAGAAAGTGCTTGGCGCAATGAAAACGGGGATTACGCGGGTTATCGTGAATACCGCGGAATTTTTGCCTGGCGATTTCACGCGCAACGCGGATTTTTCTCTGCCGACTGAGCGACTCAAGCGCGCCATCATCGCTCATGCGGGTCGCGAACGGACTCAGTTCGTCGATGCCGGGCGGCTGGCGACTGCGCTGCTTGGCAACTCCATGGGCGCCAACATGTTCATGCTCGGCTATGCCTACCAAAGCGGAGCGCTGCCCCTTTCGGCGGAGGCCGTCGAGCGAGCGATCGTATTGAACGGCGAAGCTGTGGCAATGAATGTTGCGGCGTTTCGTTATGGGCGCCGCGCTGTCGTCGATCCAAGAGGGCTTGAGGCGCTGATCGAACCGCGGCCGCAGGAGCAGAATGATTCCCTGAGACTGTCGCAATCTTTTGCGGACACTGTGAATCGCCGCGTGGAATTTCTGACCGCGTATCAAAATGCGGATTTCTCGCGCCGTTATCGAATCTGGGTCGAGAGAGCTCGCACGGTGGAAGCCGAAAAAGCGCCTGGGCAGTGCGGACTTGCGGAAGCCGTTGCGCGCTACCTCTTCAAGCTGATGGCGTACAAGGACGAATACGAAGTGGCGCGCCTATACAGCGAAACCTCGTTCCTTGATCGGGTTAGATCGACATTCGACGGCGACAAGCTGCGATTCGAATTTCATTTGGCGCCGCCGTTGCTGGCGCGACGCAATCCGGAAACGGGCGAACCAAAGAAAATGTCGTTCGGCCCCTGGATCCTGAACGTTTTTGCGCTGCTGGCGAAGTTCAGATTCCTGCGGGGCACCGTCTTCGATCCCTTCGGCTATACGGCCGAGCGCAAGATGGAGCGGCGCCTGATCTCCGACTATGAGCAATTGCTCGAGGAGCTGCTGGCGCGGCTTACGCCGGCTAACCATCATGTCGCGGTCGCGCTAGCGACGATTCCCGAAAAAATCCGTGGATACGGGCCGGTCAAGCAGCGGCATCTGGCCGCGGCAAAGGCTGAAGAAGCGGCTCTGCGGGAGGAGTTTCGCTCCGGGGCGACGGGTTTTCTCAAGGCGGCGGAATAGCTTCGCTCCGCGCGGCCAGTTTACGTGCGATCTGATACTTGACCGCCATCCGGCGGTGTTTTCATATCGAGACAACAAGATCGTCACTGCAGACGACGAGGGGTTATGGAGCCGCGCCGGCCTGCGCGGCCGCACCGGGAGGACTGAGCTGTGGCGCCGAACGTCGCCGCGGGCGCGGAAACGTTTCCGAAGCTGCTGATCCGTAACGCCAATGTCTACGGCGCGCGACCGGCGATGCGGCACAAGGATCTTGGCATTTGGCAAACCTGGACCTGGAGCCAGACGCTGGACGTCGTCCGCGCCTATGCCGTGGGCCTGCATCGGCTGGGCGTCAAACGCGGCGAGACCGTTGCCATTGTCGGTGGCAACAGGCCGAAGCTTTATTGGTCCGTGATGGCGGTCCAGATGCTGGGTGCGATTCCCGTGCCCGTCTACGCCGATGCTGTCGCCGACGAACTGGCTTATGTGCTCGCTCACGCCGAGGTCCGTTTCGCCGCGGTCGAAGATCAGGAGCAGGTCGACAAGATCCTGTCGGTCAAGAAGCAGCTCCCCCAGCTGGAGTTGATGGTCTACGACGAGAAGCGTGGTCTGCGCGATTACGACCACAGTCGCCTTCGCCCGATTGACGATGTTATCGACGATGGGCGCAAAGCTCTGGCCGATCCTGCCGTTGCGGCATGGCTCGACAACGAGATCGCAGCCAGCAAAGGCAGCGATCCTTCAATCATCCTCTACACTTCAGGTACGACCGGCACGTCCAAGGGCGTCGTGCTCACCAACGAACGTTCGATACGTGCTGCGGCGGATACTGTCGCTTTCGACAAGCTAACTGAAAAAGACGTGGCACTCGCGTATCTGCCGCTCGCCTGGGTCGGGGACCACTATCTCAACTATGCGCAAGGTCTGGTCTCCGGCTTCTGCACCGCCTGTCCGGAAAGCCCTGATACGGCGATGAGCGATCTGCGCGAGATCGGCCCCAGCTTCTATTTCGCGCCGCCGCGCACGCTCGAGCAGCTGCTCACGCGCGTCATGATCCGGATGGAAGATGCCGGTCTCGTCAAGCAAAAGGTGTTTCACTATTTCATCGGGGCGGCGCGCCGCTATGGCGAGTGCATTCTCAACGGCGAGAGCGTGCCGCTGACCGCGCGGCTCCTCTACGCAATCGGCAATGTCCTTGTCTATGGCCCGCTCAAGAACGTGCTCGGCTTCTCGCGCGTGCGCGTCGCCTACACTGCCGGCGAGGCCGTCGGGCCGGAACTTTTCAGCTTCTACCGCTCGATCGGGCTGAACCTGAAGCAGTTGTACGGGCAGACCGAAGCCTTTCTTTACGTTACGGCCCAGCCGGATGGCGAAATCTATGCCGATACGGTCGGGCCTGCGTGTCCCAACGTCGACATTCGGATCGCCGACAATGGCGAGGTGCAGTTCAAGTCGCCGGGCATGTTCTCCGGCTATTTCAAGGATGAGACAAAGACCGCGGAGGTGATGACACCGGATGGCTATGTAAAGACCGGCGACGCCGGCTTTTTCGATGAAAAGACCGGACAC
Source organism: Pseudolabrys sp. (assembly GCA_036505835.1). GTDB lineage: Bacteria > Pseudomonadota > Alphaproteobacteria > Rhizobiales > Xanthobacteraceae > Pseudolabrys. The sequence continues at coordinate 19,273 of DASXST010000101.1, forward strand.
CTCAAGATCATTGACCGCACTAAAGATGTCGGAAAGCTGAACGACGGGACGATGTTCCCGCCCAAATACATCGAGAACAAACTCAAGTTCTTCCCGAATATCCGGGAGGCCGTGGCGCTGGGCGACAAGCGGGATTTCGTCACGGTGATGCTGAACATCGATCTTGCCGCGGTTGGAAGCTGGGCGGAGCGCAACAACGTCGTCTATGGCTCATATCAGGAGCTCGCCGGTCATCCGCTTGTTTACGACATGCTCGAAAAACATGTCGCCGAAGTGAACCGCTCGCTCGCCGAGGACAAGGTGATGGCAGGGGCGCAGATCAAGCGTTTCCTGATCCTGCATAAGGAGCTCGATCCCGACGATGGGGAAATCACCCGCACACTGAAGGTGCGGCGCGGTTTTATCGCCGAGCGCTACGCGCCGCTGATCACGGCGCTCTACGACGGTTCAAAAGAAGCAGATATTTCGACCCAGGTGACCTTCGAAGACGGTCGCAAGGGCTCGATCAGCGCTCGCGTGAAAATCCGCGACATGAAACCCGCAGCCACTTCCGCCATGGGGAAAGCGGCATGAGAGCGACCGGGGGCCCGGACGTTGCTGTCGGCGACGTGCTGTTATCGGTCGAGAACGTGTCTCTCTCTTTTGGCGGCGTTAAGGCAGTCAGCGACGTTTCCTTCGACATCCGCAAAGGCGAAATTCGCGCGATCATCGGGCCGAACGGCGCCGGCAAGACGTCGATGCTCAATATCATCAACGGGTTCTACCACCCTCAAAAAGGCCGCATTAGGTTCAAAGGACAAGCCCGCGCAAGGATGCGCCCTCATGATGCTGCCTATGGTGGCATCGCGCGCACGTTTCAAAATGTCGCCCTGTTCCGAGGCATGACCGTGCTCGACAACATCATGGCCGGCCGCACCTTGAAGATGCACAGCAATTTCTTCTGGCAGCTTCTCCGCTACGGTCCCGCGATGCGAGAAGAGGTCGAACATCGTCATCGTGTCGAAGAGATCATCGATTTCCTGAAAATTCAGGAGATCCGGCGCGTGCCCGTAGGGCGTCTCCCCTACGGTTTGCAGAAACGGGTCGAACTTGGCCGTGCGCTCGCCATGGAGCCGGAATTGCTGCTGCTCGACGAGCCAATGGCGGGGATGAATCTCGAAGAAAAAGAAGATATGTCGCGCTTCGCGCTCGACGTGAACGATCACTATGGCACGACGATTGCGCTGATCGAGCACGACATGGGCGTGGTGATGGATCTATCGGATCGGGTAGTGGTGCTCGATCACGGCATCAAGATTGCCGATGGCACACCCGACGAGGTCAAACGAAATCAGGCTGTGATCGACGCTTATCTCGGCGTGGCGCACTGAGGACGCATGGACATCCTCTACAAGATCTTCCTCGATCCTTTCGTGCAAATGGTCACGGCGCCCGACCTGCTCGTGCAGACGCTGTGGGAAGGGATGGTTGGCGGGGTGCTTTACGCGCTGATTGCGCTTGGCTTTGTGCTGATTTTCAAGGCATCGGGGGTCTTCAATTTCGCGCAAGGAATCATGGTGGTCTTCGCGGCGCTCACGCTGGTCGGACTGTACAATGCCGGCATATCTGCCTTCCTTGCGCTAGGGCTGACCGTAGCGGTGATGTTCGCGCTTGCCTTCGCGGTCGAGCGCGTCGTCTTGCGGCCTCTGATCAACCAGTCCGACATCATCCTGTTCATGGCGACGTTCGGCCTGACCTACTTCCTAATTGGGTTCGGGCAATTTGTCTTCGGCGGCGATCCGAAAGTCATGATCACCGAGCAGCTTTACCTGCCGAAAGGCACGGTTACTTACAAAGCGCTTGGCGGGATCATCAGCCTGCAAAAACTCGACATTGCTGCCGCCATCATTGCCTCAGCCATGGTGGCCGGGTTGGCGGTGTTCTTCTCAAAAACAAGGATCGGCCGGGCCCTTCGCGCCGTGGCGGACAGCCACGAGGCCGCACTGTCGGTCGGCATTTCACTCGAGCAGATATGGGTGATCGTGTGGTTTGCCGCCGGCCTTGTGGCGCTGGTAACCGGCATCATGTGGGGCGCGCGCTCGGACGTTTCCTTTGCGCTTGACGTCATCGCGCTCAAGGCACTCCCGGTGCTTATTCTCGGCGGCCTGACCTCGATCCCCGGAGCAATCGTGGGGGGTCTGATCATCGGCGTCGGCGAGAAGCTCTGGGAATTCTACTGGGGGCCGTTGATCGGCGGGGGCACCGATTCCTGGTTCGCCTTTGTGCTTGCGCTGGTGTTCCTGCTGTTCCGCCCACAAGGCCTGTTTGGCGAACGCATTATCGAACGGGTGTGACAAGCCATGCTTTACCGCGAGGCCGGCCAGTTCAAGATCAGCTACGCCACGGACCAGGCGATTTTTCCGATTCTGCAAGACCGGATCGGCATTATCATCATCCTCGTCATCGCCTTCGTCGGTATTCCGCTTATCGGAAATGATTTCCTCACTAACGCGGTGATGACGCCATTCCTGATTTTCTCGCTGGCTGCGATCGGACTCAACCTGCTCACGGGCTATACCGGGCTCCTTTCTCTCGGCACCGGCGCTTTCATGGGAGTAGGGGCTTATGCCTGCTACAAGCTGACCACGATCTTCCCCAACGTGAACATCATCATCTGGGTAATCGCGTCCGGCTTCTTCTCCGCGGCAGTCGGGGTCGCATTTGGCCTGCCTTCCTTGCGCATCAAAGGTTTTTATCTCGCGATTGCCACCCTCGCGGCGCAGTTCTTTCTGGAATGGTGCTTCATCCGGATTCCCTGGCTTTACAATTACAATGTGTCGGCGGCCATCGAGGTCCCGCAGCGCGAGCTGTTTGGCATCATCGTCACAGGTCCGCGCGCGAGCGCCGAGACGCGCTATCTGATCGTGCTGACCATCGTCGTAATCATGACCTGGATGGCCTCGAATATCGTGCATGGGCGCATTGGCCGCATGTGGATGGCGGTACGCGACATGGATATTGCCGCCGAGCTGATGGGAATTCGCCTGTTGCCGACCAAATTGCTCGCCTTTGCAGTGTCTTCATTCTACTGCGGCGTTGCGGGCGCGCTGTTGGTCTTCCTCTGGTACGGGGGCGCGGAGTCCACCGTCTTCTCGATCAATGAGAGTTTCACGGTCCTGTTCATGATCATTATTGGAGGACTCGGGAGCCTGCTGGGCTCCTTCCTCGGGGCGGCGTTGATCTACATCCTGCCGATTATCCTGCGTTTCGTGCCGCCCCAGCTTGGCCTGCCTTTGCACGCCGCAACGGTTGAACATCTGACGTTCATGATTACGGGCGCCCTGATCGTGTTCTTCCTTATTGCCGAGCCGGCAGGCCTTGGCCGCCTGTGGCAGATTGGCAAGCAAAAACTGAGGGTGTGGCCGTTTCCTTACTGATGGTGCAAAATAGCCCCACTTCGACCATGGCGGAGGCCATGGCTCTGAAAATCGCCGTTCTGCCAAGTCGGACAGGGCGAGATTTTAAACCAGATGTGCGCCGCCGGGCGTGAACGAAGGGAGGAACACGATGAAGGCAAGACAATTTTTGGTCGATGTGACCTGCGCGAGCCTGGTGGGAGCCGCCGTGCTCGTCAGCCAGGCGCAGGCGCAGGATTCAATTTATGTGCCGTTGCTGACCTACCGTACAGGGCCGTACTCGGGCTCAGGCATTCCGATTGCCAACGGCATGAACGATTATTTGGCCATGCTCAACGAGCGCGACGGCGGCATCGGCGGCGCGAAGCTCAACATCGAAGAGTGCGAAACCGGTTACGACACCAAGAAGGGGGTTGAGTGCTGGGAATCGGTCAAGGGCAAGAAGCCGGCCGTGGTGAATCCGTATTCGACCGGCATCACCTTGCAGATCATCCCCAAGGCTGCAGTCGACAAGATCCCGATCCTGTCCATGGCCTATGGCTTGTCGGCCTCGGCAGTCGGTAAAGACTTCCCCTGGGTGTTCAATCCGCCGGCCACCTACTGGGACGGCTTGTCGATGGTCATGCGCTACATCGGCGGCAAGGAGGGTGGCCTCGACAAGCTTAAGGGAAAGACCATCGGCTTTATTTTCCTGGAAAGCCCATATGGTCGCGAACCGCTCCCGCTGTTGCAGCAGTTTGCCAAGGACTATGGCTTCACGGTGAAGGAGTATTCGGTTGCCGGCAAGGAAATGCAGGACCAGTCGGCGCAATGGCTGGCGGTCCGCCGCGATCGTCCGGCGTGGATGATCATGTGGGGCTGGGGCGCGATGAATCCGACGGCGGTCAAGCGCGCGGCCGAGAACGGCTTCCCCATGGATCATTTCATCGGCATCTGGTGGTCGGGCAGTGATGACGATGGACGTGGCGGCGGTCAGGAAGCCAAAGGCTATCTCACGCTCAACTTCAACGGACTTGGGCCGAACTATCCCGCGCTCCAGGACATCAAGAAATACGTCGTGGACAAGGGCAAGAGCCAGGTCGAGAAGGACAAGTTCGCTGAGAATTTCTACAACCGCGGCGTCTACAACTCCGTTCTGGTAGCCGAAGCAATCCGCAACGCGCAGAAGCTGTCGGGCAAGAAGGTCGTGACCGGCGAGGATGTCCGGCGCGGCCTCGAGACGCTCAACATCAGCGAAGCGCGCTGGAAAGAGCTCGGCTTGCCCGGCTTTGGGGCGCCAATCTCCGGAGTAAACTGCACCGATCACAACGGTCACGCGCCCGCTTACATGCAACAGTGGGACGGCGCCAAGTGGGTCAAGGTCTCCGACTGGATCCAGCCGATGAGGGACAAGGTGCGACCGATGCTTGAAGAAGCGGCCAAAGAATACGTCGAAAAGAACGCCGGCTGGCCTAAGCGCACTGAAGCGTGTGACAAGTCATCGTAATGCAATGAAAAAGAAGACCCTCGTCCTGAGGAGTGCCGAAAGGCGCGTCTCGAAGGACGAGGGGCTGCCTAATCGAAAGCCCTCATCCTTCGAGACGGCGCTGCGCGCCTCCTCAGGATGGGGGCCACTTTCCTCGAAAGAATGAATGGGCCGATGTCCGCCATCGAGCAAAGTCCGGCGACGAGCACGGAAAGCAAGATCATCCTCTCGGTGAATAATATCGAGGTGATCTACGACCACGTTATCCTTGTGCTCAAGGGAGTTTCCCTCGACGTTCCAAGGGGCGGCATCGTTGCCCTGCTTGGCGCCAACGGCGCAGGAAAAACCACGACGCTAAAAGCAATCTCCAATCTGCTCCATGCCGAGCGTGGTGATGTCACCAAAGGTTCGATCGTATTCGAAGGCGGCGAAGTGCAGGACCTTTCCCCAAACGAACTGGTGCGGCGCGGCTGCATCCAGGTGATGGAAGGACGGCACTGCTTCGGCCATCTCACCATCGAGGAGAACCTGCTCACGGGCGCATTCACCCGCCGCGACGGCAAGGCAGCAATCAAACGCGATCTCGATCTGGTCTATTCGTATTTTCCCAAGCTCGGCGAGCGGAAAAGTTCGCTTGCGGGCTATACGTCGGGGGGCGAGCAGCAGATGTGCGCCATCGGCCGCGCGTTGATGTCCCGCCCAAAGATGATCCTGCTCGACGAACCGTCAATGGGACTTGCGCCGCAAATCGTTGAGGAAATTTTCGGAATCGTGAAGGACCTCAACGAGAAGGAAGGCGTCTCTTTCCTTTTGGCGGAGCAGAACACGCACATGGCGCTGCGCTTTGCGCGGTACGGCTATATTCTGGAAAACGGGCGGGTCGTGATGGATGGCGAGGCGACGACGCTCGCGGAGAACGAAGACGTCAAGGAATTCTACCTCGGCATTTCAGAAGGCCGGCGCAAATCGTTTCGCGAAGGCAAGCATTACCGGCGGCGGAAGAGGTGGCTGGCGTAAGCCATGCCGGAACATTACGACGCGTTGGAAACCCGTGATCCCGTCGTGCGCGAGCGCGAACAATTCGCGCGGCTGGGCGAAATAGTCGCGCGCGCCATGACTGCGCCCGGGTGGGCCGCACACCTTGAGGGCATTGATCCCAAATCAGTCACGTCGCGTGCGTCGCTGGCGACGTTGCCGGTAATGCGCAAGTCGGACCTTGCGGCGCTGCAGAAGGCCCATCCCCCATTTGGCGGGCTGAACACCACCGCGCCAGGGAGGGTCCGGCGCTTGCTGATGTCACCGGGGCCGATCTTCGAACCTGAAGGCGAGGGCGCCGACTGGTGGGGAGCCGCGCGCGCTCTCCACGCGGCCGGATTTCGCGCCGGTCATATCGTGCATAATTCGTTTGCCTATCATTTTACGCCCGGCGGCTTCATTCTTGAATCGGGCGCTCATGCGCTCGGCTGTGCTGTCATTCCGGGCGGCATCGGCAATACCGAGCAGCAACTGGATGCAATCGCGCACTACCGGCCCGAGGGTTATGTCGGCACGCCGGACTTCCTCAAGATCCTGCTCGACACGGCTCAAAGCAGCGGAAAAGACTTATCCTCCATCAAGCGCGCGCTTGTCTCCGGCGCCGCGCTGCCGGCTTCGCTGCGCCAGGGACTCGGCCACCGCGGCGTTGCCGTATTGCAATGCTATGCAACTGCCGAACTCGGGGTGATTGCGTACGAAAGCGATGCGCGCGACGGCATGATTGTGAATGAGACCGTGATCGTCGAAATCGTTCGGCCCGGTACAAGCGATCCCATGCCGGAGGGCGAGGTGGGGGAGGTCGTCGTCACCTCCTTTAATCCGGATTACCCGATGATCCGTCTGGGTACGGGCGATCTTTCTGCAGTCATGCCAGGCGTTTCTCCATGCGGGCGCACCAATGCCCGTCTACGAGGATGGATGGGGCGCGCCGACCAGACAACAAAAGTTAAGGGCATGTTCGTTCATCCAAAGCAGATCGCCGAACTGGCGTCTCGCCATCCCGAGCTCAAGCGCCTGCGACTGGTCGTCGGGCGCGAGGCGGAACAAGATTCCATGACCTTGCTGGCTGAAAGCGTTGCCTCGGATGCAGCTCTCGAAAGCGCGATTGCCGCCAATCTGCAGTCGATCACCAAGCTCAAAGGGATCGTAAAGCTGGTTGCGCCGGGCTCGCTGCCGAATGACGGCAAGATCATCTCCGATGAGCGCAAGTCATGAGGCAAGGTCCGGTCATAAGCGGCCGGATCGGCGTACTCCTGGTAAATCTCGGTACGCCGGACTCGACCGGCTATTGGGCCATGCGCCGATACCTGAAGGAATTTCTCTCCGATCGCCGCGTGATCGAAGAGAACCGTCTGAAATGGTGGCTTGTCCTCAATCTGATCGTCTTGACCGTTCGACCTGGCCGCAAGGGCCGAGACTACGACAAGATCTGGAACAGGGAGCGGAACGAATCGCCGCTCAAGACAATCACGCGTTCGCAGTCCGACAAGCTCGACGACATTTTCGACAAGGTCGACAAGCGAGTGCGCGTCGATTGGGCGATGCGTTATGGCAATCCATCGATCCGCTCGCGTCTGGAGGCGCTTGCCGAGCAGGATTGCGAACGCATCCTGGTCGTTCCCCTCTATCCGCAGTACTCCGCGGCGACCACAGCTACCGTCTGCGACGAGGCGTTTCGCGCGCTTAAGCACATGCGCTCCCAGCCCACGCTACGCATCGCCGCGCCTTACTATGCCGAGCCCGCCTACGTCGATGCTCTGGCAGCTTCCCTGAACGCGGAGCTTGCGAAGCTTCCCTTCAGGCCCGAAGTGATCATCGCGTCCTATCACGGAATGCCGGAGGACTACGTGACCAAAGGCGATCCGTATCTCAAGCATTGCACCGAGACGACGGCATTGCTGCGCAAGAAGCTCAAACTCGACGACAAACGTCTGATCATGACCTTTCAATCGCGCTTCGGCACCGCGGAATGGATCAAGCCTTACACCGATGCCACGGTAAGGTCGCTTGCCGAACGCGGGGTGAAAAATCTTGCCGTTATAACGCCCGGATTTTCCTCGGATTGCCTTGAGACCCTCGAGGAGATCGCCATAGAGACTGCCGAGATCTTCCGGCGCGCCGGCGGAGAAAACTTCGCCGCCATTCCATGCCTCAACGATACGCCCGGCGGCATGGCGGTGATTCGCGACATCGTGGCGCGCGAACTCAAGGGTTGGGCTTGATCACTATTCGCCGCCCGCTACTTGCCATCGAGCAAGCGGCGCATTTCCGTGCGTAAGTCTGGCGCGATATCTGCGCGCTCGAGCCCGTAGGCAACATTGGCCGCGAGGAAGCCGATCTTGGAGCCGCAGTCGAAGCTGCGCCCCTCGAATTCAAGACCGTAGAACGGCTGGGAATGCGACAACGCGAGCATAGCGTCGGTGAGCTGAATCTCGCCGCCGGTGCCGGCCGCCTGCTTTTCCAGGAGCTCAAAAATCTGCGGCTGCAGGATGTATCGGCCGGTAATCGAAAGATTGGACGGCGCTTCGCTCGCTTTCGGTTTTTCAACCATCTTGGTGATCGCGAACGCCTTTCCCTTCGATGGACCGACGCCGACAACGCCGTACATGTGCACCCGCTCCTGCGGCACCTTCTCAACGGCAACGATATTGGCATTGGCGTCAAGGTCCTTCGCGGCGTCGATCATCTGCGCGAGGCAGCCTCTGGTGTTCTGGACGAGGACGTCGGGCAACAAGAGCGCGAACGGCTCATGGCCAACCAACTCGCGCGCGCACCACACCGCGTGTCCCAGGCCGAGCGGAGATTGCTGGCGGGTGAAGCTGACGGTGCCGGCTTCAGGCAGGTCCTCCGACAGCAGCGCAAGCTCGGTCTTCTTGCCGCGCTCCATCAAGGTTAACTCGAGTTCGAACTGACGGTCGAAATGGTCCTCGATCACGCTCTTGTTTCGACCGGTCACAAAGATGAAGTGCTCGATCCCGGCCTCCCGTGCCTCGTCCACAACGTGCTGGATAAGCGGCCGGTCAACCACCGGGAGCATCTCTTTTGGCATGGCCTTGGTCGCTGGCAAAAAGCGGGTTCCAAGCCCGGCGACGGGAAATATGGCTTTGCGGATATGTGTCATGCGAGGATTTTCAGGGTCATACGCGTCGGGACGCCACGGCGGCCGGTAGAAAAGCACGTTTCTGCCAAGAAACTACACCATTAACGCTGCCGAAATGATATTGGGTCAGCCATATATGTGGGATGTTGAATTATGGGTCGAGGGGAGGGAATGCGCAAAGCGTGCCCTTTTTTGATCGGCGCAGCGATTGTAGCGGCTGGTTTTGGCTTGGCGGCGGCACAAGACGTGCGGGACGGCCATTCTCCGGTCACGACCGGAGCATTGCCGCCGACGGCGCAGGCAGCGCCGCCTTGGAGCGGGGAATCGGGCTCGTCCGGTCACCCGCTAATGACAGCCGATGCGATTCGCGCCGCGGCCGCAAATTTCCATGACTGCATCGACCGGCTATGGCCGGCCGCCGCGCACCGCGGCGTCTCGCGAAGCGTGTTCCAGAAGTATGCCGGTTCGCTTACGCCCGACCTGCGAATCATGGATCTGCTCGACAACCAGCCGGAGTTCACCAAGTCGTTGTGGGATTACCTGGACATCCTGGTGACCGCCGAGCGCATCGAGCAGGGCCGTGCTCTGCTCGAGAAATATCGCAGCACTTTTGACGCCGTGGAGCGCGCCTATGGTGTCGATCGCTACACGATCGCCGCGATCTGGGGCGTCGAAACCAACTATGGGACGCTCATTGGTGAGCGGCCTGTGATCCGTTCAACCGCCACCCTTGCCTGCATCGGCCGGAGGCAAAGCTTTTTCCGCGAAGAATTTCTCTCGACGCTCGAAATCCTCCAACGCGGCGATGTCCGTCCTGATCATCTCGTCGGTTCCTGGGCGGGTGCATTCGGCCCGACACAGTTCATGCCCACCTCGTTCAAGAAATATGCCGTGGACTTTGACCGCGATGGTCGCCGCGACGTCGTCGATTCAGTGACGGACATCATCGCTTCCACTGCCAACAATCTGAAGAAGGATGGTTGGATCCAGGGCCGCAGCTGGGGCTACGAGGTGGTGGTGCCGACGACGTTCAACTTCCTGCTTGCCGATCACGCACGGCCGATGAGCATTCGCGAGTGGGAGCGGCACGGGATCAGGCGCGCGAACGGTCAGCCGTTTGCTCGGCTCGATGACCAGGCTTTCCTCCTGGTCCCGGCGGGTATCCAGGGACCGGGTTTCCTGATGCTCAGCAATTTCAACGTCATCATGAAATACAATCCTGCCGAGGCCTACGCACTCGCGATCGGACATCTGGCCGACAGGCTGCGCGGGAGCGGCCCCTTCATCCAGGAATGGCCGCGGTACGAGCGCGTGTTGTCGCGCGTGGAGAGGCTGGAACTGCAGCAACTGCTTTCGCGCCACGGCTATGATGTCGGCGAGCCGGACGGCCTCCTCGGCGCTAAGACCCGTACCGCGATTCGCGATTTCCAAGCCAAAAACGGCCGAATCCCGGACGGGTTTGCCTCTGCGGGCGTGCTCGATCAATTACGTGCGCGTTAACGATGGTATAGAACTTTGAGTTGACATTTCGCGGGCGCTGTTAGTCCATAGTGGTGGGCGGCGAGGGCAAGCCTTCACACACGCCGAATACGTCACGCAGTGGGCGGTCAGCATGACTGGCAAACACCGGTTTTCGCGTTGGCTCCTCGGTGCGGTGCTGTTCGCGGCGCTCGACTGCGCGGGCGTTGTCGCGATCGAAACGACCCTGGTATCGCCGGCTCAGGCGCAATTTCCGTTTTTCGGCGGACAACAGCAGCACCGTTCGCGCTCTGGAGGCGGATTTTTCGGTGGGTTGTTCGGAGGCTTTGATCGTTCCCCCGATTCTTACGAACAGCAGCAGGCGCCTGTCGATAACTCGCGCGCGCCACCTCCACGCAAGCCGGATCCAAAAGCAGACCCGATTACCGTGACGACGTCGATTGTCGTGCTGGGCGATGCCATGGCGGACTGGCTGGCATACGGGATGGAAGATGCATTTTCCGATTCGCCCGAGATCGCAGTCGTCCGCAAGAACAAGCTTCATTCCGGGCTCATCCGGTATGACCAAAAAAGCGATCTCGACTGGGGGCGCGTTGCACGCGACATCCTCGCGCAGGAAAAAGCGAATTATGTTGTGATGATGCTTGGCGTCAGCGACCGGCAGTCGATCCGGGAGCGTGACAGTGCCAAGGAAACCGAAAAAAAGAAGGGCAAAGATCAGAAGGATCAAAAAGATCAAGCGGACAAATCTGCCGCCGAAAAGGAAGCGCAAAGCAAGGAACAATCTGGCGAACAGGAGACCGCCATACCCGCGCCGGACGCACAGCCTGGCAGAAAGACCGGTGGGGTCGCTGAGTTCCGGACCGATCACTGGGCGGAGATTTATTCCAAGCGCATCGATGAGACGATCGCCGCCCTCAAAAGCAAGGGCGTGCCGGTCTTTTGGGTTGGCTTGCCCTCGATGCGCGGCGCCAAGTCCACGGCAGATACGGTCTATCTCAACGATCTTTACCGCGCGCGTGCCGAACGCGCCGGCGTAGTTTATATCGATATCTGGGACGGCTTCGTCGACGAATCCGGCAAGTATTCGACCTTTGGCCCCGACTACGAAGGCCAGGTGCGCAGGCTTCGTTCGCAAGATGGTGTTTTCTTCACAAAATTCGGTGCGCTGAAGCTCGCGCATTATGTCGCCCGTGAAATTCGCCGTCACATGAACAGCCGCCTGACACCGGTTGCGCTCCCTTCCGGCCCGCTCGCGCCCACAGCACCCGACGGCAAGCCCGCCGCCCGGCCGGTGGCGGGGCCTGTGATCCCCTTGACCGTCATGCCCGGAAATTCCGAGGAATTGCTCGGCAGTGCCGGCAACAGCTCACCGCATGGCGACGCAATCGCCACGCGGGTTCTTGTCAAGGGAGAGCCGGTCGCCGCTCCGCGCGGACGGGCCGACAATTTCGCCCTCCAGCCTGGCAATGATGACAGCTCCGCGGCTCCGCCGCCGGCGGTGACGCCGGCAGGTTCCATTGCGGCGGCACCCGCCGAAGCGGCGCACACCGAGCTAGCAGTCACCGAGGCGGCGCCTTCTCCTGAGAAAAAGACCTCTGCACCGAAAACCACCAACGCCGAGCGAACTGCGCAGAATACGGCCAGCAGACCCAGGCCGCCGCGTTCCCCGCAACGAGATGATGTTCCCCGTCCGCCCCTGGGCATTCCCTTCGGCGGGGGCTGGCCGTTTCGCTGAGCCTCAGCGCGGCAGCGTCGTTGTTCCCATCAGAAATTTGTCGACGGCGTGCGCGGCCTGGCGACCTTCGCGGATCGCCCAAACCACCAGGGACTGCCCGCGGCGCATGTCGCCGGCGGCGAAGACATTCGGCAGCGACGTCTGATACGCCATGGTGTCCGCGGACACATTGCCGCGCGCGTCAAGGGCCACGCCAAGGTCCTTCAGCATGCCCTCGTGCACCGGGTGAACGAACCCCATGGCGAGCAGAACCAGATCGGCCTCGATTTCGAACTCGGTGCCCGGCACAGGTTTGAACGCTGCATCCACATGCGTGCAATGAAGCTTCGTCACCCGGCCGCTCTCGCCGGTGAATTTCTGCGTCAGAACTGCGAACTCGCGGGACACGCCTTCTTCGTGGCTGGAAGAAATGCGGAGCTTGAGCGGCCAATCCGGCCACGTGAGCATCTTGTTCTCGCGCTCCGGGGGCTGCAGCATGATTTCGAAGTTGGTGACCGAAACGGCGCCCTGGCGGATCGAGGTCCCGATGCAGTCGGAACCCGTGTCGCCCCCGCCGATGACCACGACCTTCTTGCCCTTGACGAGAATTGGCTCGACGTCACCCTGCGGCTCATTACTCACGCGCCGGTTCTGCTGCGGCAGAAAATCCATCGCGAAATGGACGCCTTTCAGCTCGCGGCCGGGGATTGGCAGATCGCGCGACTTCTCGCTGCCGCCGGTCAGCACGACGGCATCGTGGTCTTTGACCAGGTTATCCGTCGGGACACTTACGCCGACATGTGCATTGTAGTGGAAGACGACGCCCTCGCCCTGCATCTGCTGGATGCGGCGGTCGACGTGGATCTTTTCCATCTTGAAATCGGGAATGCCGTAACGGAGCAGCCCGCCCGCTTTTGCCCAGCGTTCGTAGACATGCACCTCATGGCCGGCACGTGCGAGCTGTTGCGCGCAGGCAAGGCCCGCCGGCCCCGACCCGACAATCGCTACTTTTTTGCCGGTCTTGCGTTGCGGTTTATCGGGCTTGAGACCCTGTGCGATCGCCCGGTCCGCGATCTCGCACTCGATTGTCTTGATGGTGACGGGGTTCTCGTCGATGTTGAGCGTGCACGATGCCTCGCATGGCGCTGGACACACTCGGCCGGTGAACTCCGGAAAATTGTTGGTTGAATGCAGATTGCGCGCGGCTTCCTCCCAGTTGCCGCGGTAGACCAGGTCGTTCCAGTCCGGAATCTGGTTGTTGACCGGGCAGCCGGTCGGCGCGCCGGTGATGCGACTTGTGCCATGACAATAGGGCACGCCACAATCCATGCAGCGCGCGGCTTGATTGCGGAGTTCCTTTTCCGGAAGCGGCACCACGAATTCGCGCCAATGCTTCACGCGCTCCGCAACCGGTTGATAGTCGCGATCCTCACGCTCGATTTCAAGAAACCCGGTGACCTTGCCCATACTATTCCGCGGCCTGCATCGTGGCGGCTTTCTCCTTTGCCATTTCGGCCAGCGCGCGGCGGTATTCAACCGGCATCACTTTACGGAATAGCGGACGATAGGTATCCCAGTTGGCAAGGATTTCAGCAGCGCGCCTCGATCCGGCGTAGCGCACGTGATTGGAGATCAACAGCTTCAGGCGTTCGGCGTCCTTGGTCGTCAAGTCCGACATGACGTCGACGCGCCCATGGCTTTCGAGATCGTTGTAGTGGCCGAACTCCTGCTGGGCGATCTGCTCCTCTTCGGGCACCGGCTCGAGCTCGATCATGGCCATGTTGCAGCGCGACTTGAATGTTGCGTCCTCGTCCAGCACGTAGGCGACGCCTCCTGACATTCCCGCGGCAAAATTGCGTCCAGTGCGACCCAGCACCACGACAATGCCGCCCGTCATGTATTCGCAGCAGTGATCGCCGGCACCCTCGATCACCGCGATGGCGCCAGAATTGCGCACGGCGAAGCGCTCGCCGGCAACCCCCCGGAAATAGCATTGGCCTTCGATTGCGCCGTAGAGAACGGTGTTGCCGACAATGATCGATTCCTCCGGCACGATGCCTGAGTCAGCCGGCGGGCGGATGATCAGGCGTCCGCCAGAGAGGCCTTTGCCGACATAATCGTTGGCATCGCCGTCAAGCTCGAAGGTGACGCCGCGGGCGAGCCAGGCGCCGAAGCTTTGTCCCGCCGTGCCGGTGAAACGGACGTGAATGGTGTCGTCCGGCAAGCCCTCGTGGCCATAGCGCTTTGCCACTTCACCGGAGAGCATGCCGCCGCAGGCGCGATCGGTATTGTGGATGACGGCCTGAAGCCGCACTGGTGCGCCACGGTCAAGTGCAGCCTGCGATTCCGCGATGAGCTTGCGATCGAGAATGTCCTTGATCTTGTGATCCTGCGGCTCGCACTTGTAGATGGCCGTGCCCTTTTCCGCCGGCGGCTTGGTAAACAGCCTGGAGAAATCGAGGCCTTTGGCCTTCCAGTGCTCCACCAGTTTCCGGCGATCGAGCATCTGCATCTGCCCGACCATTTCATTGAGGGTGCGGAATCCGAGCGTGGCCATCAGCTCCCGCACTTCTTCGGCAACAAAGAAGAAGTAATTAATGACATGCTCGGGCTGGCCTCTGAAACGCTTGCGCAGCACCGGATCCTGAGTCGCGACGCCCACCGGGCAAGTATTGAGGTGGCACTTGCGCATCATGACGCAGCCGGCGGCGATCAGCGGGGCGGTCGCGAAGCCGAACTCGTCCGCGCCCAGCAGCGCGCCAACCACCACGTCCCGGCCGGTGCGGATGCCGCCGTCGACCTGAACCGATATGCGGCCGCGCAGACGGTTGATGACGAGCGTCTGATGCGTCTCGGCGAGGCCGATTTCCCAAGGGCTGCCCGCATGCTTGATCGAGGTCAGCGGGCTTGCACCCGTGCCACCCTCGAAGCCAGCGATCGTGACGTGATCGGCGCGCGCCTTTGAAACGCCGGCAGCGACGGTGCCGACGCCGACCTCGGAGACAAGCTTGACCGAGACATCGCCAGCCGGATTGACGTTCTTGAGATCGAAGATGAGCTGCGCCAGGTCCTCAATCGAATAGATGTCGTGATGCGGCGGCGGCGAAATCAGGCCGACGCCGGGCGTGGAATGACGCACCTTGGCGATAATCTTATCGACCTTATGACCGGGCAGCTGGCCGCCTTCGCCGGGCTTGGCGCCCTGCGCCATCTTGATCTGCATCACGTCAGAGTTCACGAGATACTCGGCGGTCACGCCGAAGCGGCCCGATGCCACCTGCTTGATCGCCGAGCGCATGGAATCGCCGTTCGGCAGAGGCTTGAAGCGGTCCGCCTCCTCGCCGCCCTCGCCAGTGTTCGATTTGCCGCCAATGCGGTTCATCGCGATGGCCAAAGTCGTGTGAGCCTCGCGAGAGATGGAGCCGAACGACATCGCGCCGGTCGAGAAACGCCGCACGATATTCTTGGCCGGCTCGACTTCCTCAAGCGGGACAGGCCTGCGACCATCCTCCTCTGCAGTCTTTAGCCGAAACATGCCGCGGATTGTCAGCAGGCGCTCGCTCTGTTCATTCACGATCTGAGCGAAAGCGCGATAATGGTCCTGTGAGTTTCCGCGCACCGCGTGTTGCAGGCGCGATACTGTCTCGGCGTTCCATACGTGATCTTCGCCGCGCACGCGCACCGCGTAATCGCCGCCGACATCCAGCATGTTTCGGTAGATCGGTGCATCGCTGAATGCGTCCCGGTGACGCCGCACCGCTTCTTCCGCGATCTCCGCAAGGCCGACGCCCTCGATGCGCGTATGTGTCCCGGTAAAGTACTTGTCGACGAATTCCTGCCGCAGGCCGACAGCATCGAAGATCTGCGCGCCGCAATAGGACTGGTAGGTGGATATGCCCATCTTGGACATCACCTTCAGCAAACCTTTGTCGATCGACTTGATGTACCGCTTGATGATCTCCTTATCCTCGAGCTTCTGAGGCAGATCATCCTTCATCGCGATCAGTGTCTCGAAGGCGAGGTACGGATTGATCGCTTCCGCGCCATAGCCAGCGAGACAGGCGAAGTGGTGCACCTCGCGAGGTTCGCCGGTTTCAACTACCATGCCGACGGACGTACGCAATCCCTTGCGGATCAGATGATGATGCACGGCCGCGCATGCGAGCAGCGCCGGAATGGGAATACGATCGGCGCCCGCTTTGCGGTCCGACAGGATGATGATGTTGCACCCGTTGCGAACTTCCTCCTCCGACCGGTCGCACAATTCGTCGAGTGCCCAGCCCATGCCGTCTGCGCCATGTTCGGCAGGAAAAGTGATGTCGAGGATGCTGGACTTGAAATGATCACTGCCGATCTCGGAAATCGCACGAATCTTCTCAAGATCCTCGTTAGTGAGGATTGGCTGACGCACCTCAAGGCGCTTGGTTCTTGATGTGCCCTCGAGACCGAAGATGTTCGGACGCGGTCCGATGATCGAGACAAGGCTCATGACGAGCTCTTCCCGGATCGGATCGATCGGCGGATTGGTGACCTGCGCGAAGTTCTGCTTGAAATACGTGAACAGCGATTTCGGCTTGTCGGACAGGGCCGAAATCGGCGTGTCGTTGCCCATGGAGCCGACCGCTTCCTCGCCGGTCGTTGCCATGGGCGTCATCAGGAATTTCAGATCTTCCTGCGTGTAGCCGAAAGCCTGCTGACGATCGAGCAACGGCAGATTCGAAATCGGCGCCTCATTGTACGTGCCGGGCAATTCCTCGAGCACGATCTGCGTGCGTTCGAGCCACTCCTTGTAAGGATGACTTTTCGCCAGCGTGGCCTTCAATTCCTCGTCTGGAATAAGCCTTCCCTGGTCAAGGTCGACCAGCAGCATTTTGCCAGGCTGCAAGCGCCATTTTTTGACGATGTCCTTTTCCGGGATCGGCAGCACGCCCATTTCCGATGCCATGACGATGCGATCGTCGCTGGTGAGCAGATAGCGCGCCGGCCGCAGCCCATTGCGGTCAAGCGTGGCTCCGATCTGCCGCCCGTTCGTGAAAGCAATCGCTGCCGGGCCGTCCCAGGGCTCCATCAGCGCCGCGTTGTATTCGTAAAAGGCGCGCCGCTCCTCGTCCATGAGCGGATTGCCCGCCCATGCTTCGGGAATCATCATCATCATGGCGTGCGCAAGCGAATAGCCGCCTTGCACGAGAAACTCGAGCGCGTTGTCGAAGCAGGCGGTGTCGGACTGGCCTTCGTAGGAGATCGGCCAAAGCTTGTTGATGTCCTTGCCGAACAGCGGCGACGACACGGATGCCTGCCGTGCTGCCATCCAGTTGACATTGCCGCGCAGCGTGTTGATCTCGCCGTTGTGCGCGATGTAGCGGTACGGGTGCGCCAGCGACCAGGTCGGAAAGGTATTGGTCGAGAAACGCTGATGCACGAGCGCAAGCGCGCTCTCAAAATCCGGATCTTGCAGATCGGGATAGTATGTGCCGAGCTGATCGGCCAGGAACATGCCTTTGTAGATCACCGTACGGCAGGAGATCGACACCGGGTAGTAGCCGGCGGTGCGCCGCTCGCGTCTGCGATAGATCGCGTTCGAAATCGACTTGCGCAGGATGTAGAGCCGGCGCTCGAATTCGTTCTCGGACAGTTTTTTCTTGCCGCGACCGATGAACACTTGCATGTGCTTCGGCTCGGTTGGCTTGACCGATTCACCGAGTGTCGAATTGTCGGTAGGCACATCTCGCCAGCCAAGCAACGTCAAGCCTTCGCGTTCGATGACCTCGGCATAAATGTCGCGGACAATCTGCCGCCAGTTTGCGTCGGTCGGCATGAACAAATAGCCGACTGCGTATTCGCCCGGCTTCGGCAGCTTGAAACCGAGCTCGGCAGTCTTGTTGGCAAAAAATTTGTGCGGGATCTGGACGAGGATGCCGGCGCCGTCGCCCATTCGCGGATCTGCGCCAACGGCGCCACGATGCTCCAGGTTGCAAAGTATGCGCAGCCCGTCTTCGATAAGTTGGTGTGACTTGCGGCCCTTGATGTCGGCAATGAAGCCGACGCCGCAGGAATCCTTGTCGAGCGCGGGATCGTAAAGGCCGTGCGGAAGCGCCACGCCGAGATCAGCAGCTGATCCGACGTTGAAAAATCCTGCGCAGCGCCTCTCCTCGCTCATTTCATCCTGCTGCCGCGCGCCGGACGCTCCGGCGCGCTCACCACGTCCGCGAGGCAATCGCCACGCGGTCAACGCGCAACTGATCTCGAAAAAGGACAACCGTGTTCGGCTCGTCGCCGCCCGTGGCTATCCCTTATTGGGCGCCACCGATGCCTGCCCCGCTTTTGAAGCCGCCACCGAGGCCACCCCATTAGGACAGTATTGCTGTCCTAATGGACCATGCCAAATTTTGCCTCGCCGCACAAGGCTGGTCCACGCCGGAATCGGTAAAATCTTTCCTTTTGTTGCGTCTTTGCTCCTTAGCCGAGCAAGAACAGGACCACCTTGAACAGATAGGAGCAATGGCGTTGCGCTGCCAGCAGTCGGGAAACGTAAGGGCCGGACTGACAAATCGCTTAGCCACGGTCATGAGGGCGTGCGGTGCAAAAAAAGAGGCGTCCCAAATCGGGACGCCTCTGCCTTTGCATTTCGATCGCGTTAGGCCGCTTTGGTTTCGATGATCTCGGCCTTCGCTTTGTCATTGCCAATCGGGATTTGGCGCGGCTTCTTGGCCTCGGGGATTTCGCGCACGAGATCGACGTGCAGCAATCCATTCTCGAGGCTCGCGCTCTTGACCTGGACATGATCGGCAAGCTGGAAGACGCGCTCGAAGGCGCGCGCGGCGATACCCTGGTAAAGTACCTCGCCGTTCTGCTCTTCCTTGACCTGCTTGTTGCCTTTAATCGTCAGCGTGTTTTCTTTCACTTCGATTGAAAGCTCTTTTTCTCCGAAGCCGGCAACGGCTACGGTGACACGGTAGTCGTTCTCACCGGTCCGTTCGATGTTGTAGGGCGGGTAGCCCGGAGCGGACTCGAAACCGTCAAGCATTGAAAACAGGCGGTCAAAGCCGACGGTGGAACGATAAAGGGGAGCAAGATCGAAAGTTCGCATGGCATATCCTCCATTGTTGAGCGACATGCGGTGGTCCGCCAAATGGCCAAACCTAACCGTGCGCAGCCATAGGGCCTGCGCATCCTTGATATGGTGGCGCTTGCGTGTCTCGCAAGCCCGCCTGCTTCTGTCAATAAGTACCTGACATTAAATGATTTTTCGTTGCACACCACGGTTCCATTGAGGACGCTCGCGACCCTGCTATAAGCGCGTAGCGCGCATCGCTCACCTTCCTGCTTCATGAAACTCGTCTCCATCCCCGCCAATCCGGTGCCAGACGACGTGGTGACCGGCGCGATCAAAACCTCAGACGGGGTGAACCTGCGCTTTGCGCGGTGGGCACCGCCGCCGGGGCGCAAAGGTACCGTGGTTGTGTTGCAGGGTCGCGCCGAGTTTATCGAGAAATATTTCGAGACCGTTCGCGATCTTCGCGCTCGTGGCTTTGCGGTGGCGACTTTCGACTGGCGCGGACAGGGATTGTCGGATCGCGCGCTCTCCGATCGTCACAAAGGCTATGTGCGGAATTTTTCGAATTACATCACCGATCTCGAAACCGTGATGGAGCAGGTGGTTCTGCCCGATTGTCCGCCGCCGATATTTGCACTCGCTCATTCGATGGGCGCGGCGGTCGCGATTCGCGCCAGCCATGACGGCAGCCGATGGTTCGAGCGTACCGTTCTATCGGCGCCGATGATCGCGCTGCCGCCTGGACGTCTGACACCGATGGCCGGTCCCCTTGCGCGGCTCATGCGATACATCGGACGCGGAGGGGCCTATGTTCCCACCGGCGACGCGTCCGTCACCGGCACTGAAGGATTCCTCGGGAACGTGCTGACCTCGGATCCGGTGCGCTATGCCCGAAATGCCGCAATTCTGGAGGAAGAGCCTACACTCGGTCTCGGCGCGCCGACCGTCGCTTGGGTGGATGCCGCACTTCGGCAGATGGGCCTGTTTACCGAGCTCTCGTATTCCGCCAGCATCCGCCAGCCCATCCTGATGGTTGCAGCCGGCAGGGACGAAGTGGTTTCCACGCCGGCGATCGAAACTTTTGGGCAAACCCTGCTTGCTGGCCGGCACCTGATACTCGCAGGAGCCAAGCACGAAATCCTGCAGGAGCAGGATCACTATCGCCTGCAATTCTGGGCCGCTTTCGATGCCTTCGTGCCGGGAACGCCGCGCTACTAGAGCGGACGTCGGCTTGAGCTGCGCTAGCTGTTCAAAGTTTCCAGCGCTGCTTGGTGGACGCGTCTGTCGCCTGCAACGATGATGCGGCCTCCGGTTTGCGCAGGGCCGTTCTCCCAGGTCGTCACCATGCCGCCGGCACCCGCAACGATCGGAATGATCGCGACAATGTCGTACGGCTTGATCTCGGTCTCGATGATCAGATCAATCAGCCCCGCCGCCAGCATGCAATACGCGTAGCAATCGCCGCCATAGCGCGAGAGCTTCACGTTGTCTTCCAGCTTTGCGAAAGCCGCGCGGTCCGCGCGATTCATGAGTAGAGGGCTCGTCGTGGACATCACGGCTTGGTCGATGCTCGCGCATTCCCGCACATGCAGATCGCGATTGCCGGCCGGGCCGCGATACCGCGCGGCCCCACCATCGCCCGAAAAGCGTTCGCGGGTGAACGGCTGATGCATCAGCCCAAACACCGGTTCGCCAAATCGCATGAGGCCGATAAGCGTTCCCCACGCGAGCATGCCTGAGATGAAAGATTTGGTCCCATCGATCGGATCGAGGACCCACACATATTCGGCCTCGGTGCGTTCGGAGCCGTATTCTTCGCCGAGAATGCCGTGATCGGGAAAATGCCTGCGGATGACAGCGCGCATAGCCTGCTCGGCAGCGCGATCGGCCGCCGTGACCGGGTCGAAACCGCCGACCTTCTTGTTTTCGACTGCCAGCGCCGTGCGAAAGAAAGGGAGAATTGTGTCGCCCGAGGCGGTGGCGAGCTGGTCAACAAAGCTGCTGAAATCGATGGCCGTCATGTTCGAAGGCGCAAATGATTTGTCCCATCCTGTTGCAGTGCGGAGTTCCGTTTCACTATTTTTGCATTCCACCAATTGATGGAGCCAGAAATTGGACACCAGCCATGCGAAAAGAGCATGGGGAAAGCCGCTTTGAACCTTGATTTTTGTGCAACGCGAGGTAACTTATTGCGGTGCAGTAGCGAGAGCTACTGCTGCCCTCCTTGGGCGTTTCCTCCCTAGACTTGGGCCGCTCGCACCCGCTAGCGGCCCCTTTTTTATCTACTCGGCAGCGGCCCGATAGGGCCGCAACTGTTCCAAAGGGATTTCGTGAAGGCGCCTGGCCAATGTCTCCATATCGGCTGTCAGGCGACTGAATGTCGAGGAGCGCTGATAGCGGCGCTCGTCCATATAAAGCGCGCGATTGATCTCGAGCTGGATGGCATGCAGGCCCGCAGCCGGATTGCCGTAGTGCTCCGTGATAAATCCGCCGGCGTAGGGCTTGTTACGGCTGACAGTATACCCGAGCGCGCGCAGCGCCTTTTCGACCATCTCCGCCACGACGCCGACGCAACTGGTGCCATAACGGTCTCCCAAAACAAATTCGGGGCGCGGCCGTTCGTCCCGATGACCGGCGGTCGAGGGCATAGAATGGCAATCGATGAGCACGGCAGCGCCGAACTCCCGGTGCAAGCGGGTGAACAGCCGGCGCAAGGCGCGATGATAAGGCTTGTAAAGGCTCTCAATCCGACGCAAAGCGTCGTCGACAGGAATCCGCTGGTCATAAATTTCCTGCGCATCGCCCACTACTCGTGCGACGGTCCCAAGTCCGCCCGCGACGCGCATTGAGCGCGTGTTGGCAAAGGAGGGCAGGCGACCCTCGAACATGCGCGGATCGAGCTCATAAGGTTCGCGGTTCACGTCCACGAAGCAGCGCGGGAAATGCGCGCGCATCATGGGAAAACCCTCGCGGACAACGCCGGCAACCAGCTCGTCGACGAAACTGTCTTCCGAGCGCCGCAGCGTGGCCATGTCGAGCCGGCAAGATGCCAGAAAATGACGCGGATAAGTCGAGCCGCTATGGGGGGAATTGAAAAGGACCGGTCCCTGCCATGTCTGGGGCTCAAGGACCTCGAACGGCGGGTCGAGTTCGTCGCGGATTTCGCTCATAGGGCAAAGACCATTGAGAAGCTTGATTTCCTTGAGCTGGTTGCAGGGTTTAATGCCCCCTTATACCGTCTATTGTTCATGGCTGGGCCACAAAGCCAAGTCATGCTTTTGGTTCACTCGTTGTTTACCGGGCATAAGTCTTAATCGGCCGGCGGATTCGGCCAGTAGCGGCCGGTAGGGGTGTTGCGTACATGTCGAAGATCCTGCTGGCGGAAGACGACACGGATATGCGGCGGTTTCTGGTCAAGGCGCTGCAGAACGCCGGATTCGAGGTCACTTCCTATGACAACGGCCTGTCGGCCTATCACCGGCTGCGTGAAGAGCCTTTTGAGCTGCTGCTCACCGACATCGTGATGCCCGAAATGGACGGCATCGAGCTTGCGCGCCGTGCGGCCGAACTCGATCCGGACATCAAGATCATGTTCATCACCGGTTTCGCGGCGGTGGCCCTCAACGCCGATTCCAATGCACCGAGGCAGGCAAAGGTATTGTCCAAGCCGATCCATCTGCGCGAGCTGGTCAACGAAGTCCAAAAAATGCTTGCGGCCTAGCGCGCTTCTGCCCGGGGTTGCCTCCCGGAGTTGGAGCCGATAGATCAAGCCCGGTTGAAGGGTGCGTAGCTCAGCGGAAGAGCACTACCTTGACATGGTAGGGGTCACAGGTTCGATCCCTGTCGCACCCACCATTTCCACCCAACAAACGCTTCTCTTTTAGCGCGTTTTCAAATCTAGCATCTGCCTGGCAATGCCTGAACAAACCGCGCACAGTGCCCAAAAGCCCGGTCAGTTTGGGCAATTGGCGGGCAGAATGTTCGCGCAATGTTCATCGTGACAACGTGACTGAAAAAATCACGGTGTCGGTGGTTCGATTCCGCCCCGGGCACCATGCATTTTTTAAGCTCCTGATTTTTTGCGACGTTTCGCGTTGGCTCCCGCACCGGGACGTAGATGGCGGGAGGGTTTTGTTTTCGGACTATTCTCGCAACATGGCTTTCATCAACGCGGCAATCGTCGCACCCGCGGGCGATTGCAGCATTGCGATGACGCGAGACTGCTTGGTGCCCGGATCGGCTTTATGCGGCCGGGTGGGATTGGCCATTGCCAGCGGCGACGGCTTTGCGGCAGTAGTTCTATGTGTGCTGGCCGAGGTGGTCGCTTCTTCGCAGACTTTGACATCGAGATCCTCCGTTTAGTTTGATGGCGGCGTCGCGCCGCACCACCAAAGCCCCACCTCGGCCATAAAGCCGGCGGGGCAGGATCTCGGAGCGCGCAAGCGCTCGGGATTGACGTCAGTACCGCTCCAATCGTGGCCGAATGCCAGTCCTTTCTGGATAATGTTATTGCTCGTGCGCCGGCCAAACCGGCAGGGAGTTAGGGTGAAAGTCCCAAACGATGAACGTGTAGCGAACGGCATCGGCCCCGAGTCATGCGCGGTGGCCCGCGAGGGACGTCGTGAAGCGTTGACAGGGGTGCGTTCAGGCTGGCCATTGAGCCGCGAAAGTAAGCTTCAGAGTGCCGACGCCGTGAGCAAGGCGGAAGGCCACATGGGCGGAGGCGTCAGCGCGAGCCTTCGGCCAACTCTGCGCGGTCTGAGACCCCAGCATGATCGTATGCTTTCTGCCTGGGAACCGGGATATCTTGCACGCTGGCCAAGTCTGTTTGTCTGGCCCGCGAGGAGAAGGCCATGAGGCCGAAGTCCTCGATGCACGGCGGCAAGGAGTCGGACTCTCCCATAGTAGCAATGAAGTCGACGAACAATGCCGCGCCAGCGGCAGCGGAGCCGGCGGAGCCAAGGGGAGAGACCAAGGGGAATGCGAGCGAGCAAAGCACGCCCCGGACGCAGAGCCGGACCAGCGTGTCACTTGCGCTTGATCGCATACGGCAGGCCGTAAGACAGCGGCCTAAAGAGCGGCTCACGGCGCTCTCGCACCATGTGACCGTCGATCTCTTGCACGCCGCCTACGCCGCTCTGCGGCGTGAAGCGGCTGCTGGAGTCGATGGTGTCACTTGGAGCACCTACGGAGAGAACCTGGAGGCCAACCTCCGGGATCTTCATCGACGGGTGCAGGAGGGAGCGTATCGGGCGCAACCCGGCCGGCGATGGTACATACCGAAGCCCGATGGGAAAATGCGTCCGCTCGGCATTGCCTCTCTGGAAGACAAGATCGTTCAGAAAGCGGTGGTGGACATCCTGAACGTGATCTACGAGGAAGAATTCCTTGGGTTCTCGTATGGATTCCGGCCGGGACGCAGCCAGCACGATGCGCTGGATGCCCTCGCGGTCGGGCTCACCAAGCAGAGCGTGGGCTGGGTGCTCGACGCCGATATCGCGAGGTTCTTCGATACGGTCAACCACGAATGGCTGATCCGCTTCCTTGAACACCGCATCGGCGATCGACGCATGATTCGCCTGATCGTCAAATGGCTGAAGGCAGGTGTGCTGGAGGAAGCTCGAATAACGCGGACGGAGACTGGAACGCCGCAAGGGGCGGTGATCTCACCGCTGCTGGCGAACATTTATCTCCACTACGTGTTCGATCTTTGGGTCCAACGTTGGCGACAGCGCGAGGCCCGAGGCAAGATGATGATCATCCGCTATGCGGACGATATCGTCGTCGGCTTCCAGTACATGGCGGACGCCAAATGCTTTCGCGCGGACATGCAGGCCCGGCTGGCGCGGTTCGCGCTGGCTCTCCACGCGGAGAAGACTCGCCTGATCGAATTTGGAAAGTACGCTGCCAAGCTTCGAACCGGGCGGGGCGAGAGACGGCCGGAAACCTTCAACTTTCTCGGGTTTACGCACGTCTGCGCGGAGCGAAGCGATGGAGGACTCCTGCTGTGCAGGTATACCCAACGCGAGCGTATGCGAGCGACGTTGCGGAATATCCGTGATGAGCTGAAGCGCCGGTGGCACGACCCGATTGCAGAGCAAGGCCAATGGCTGAGGAAGGTGATGGCAGGATACTTCGCGTATCACGCTGTCCCCACCAACATCCACGCCCTGCATTCGTTCCGAGAGCACGTCGCGTGGCTCTGGATGCGTCGGCTCAGACGGCGCAGCCAGACACGCCGGATGACGTGGTCTCGGTTCAATCGGCTATGCAACCACTGGCTACCGCCGGCCCGTATTCTGCATCCGTATCCGCAGCAGCGGTTTGCCGTTAGACACCCAAGGTAAGAGCCGTATGCGGGAATGCCGCACGTACGGATCTGTGCGGGGGGTGGGCGACAACGCCCATCCCTACCGCGACAGTTTAGAACATTGAGTCTGGGAATGATCCGATGGAGTCAAACGCTGGGCCGAATATCAGACTTCTAAGCTGAGGGTCGCTGGTTCGAATCCAGCCGGGGTCGCCACAAAATCAATGACTTAACTTTTTCTTTGGTGCGTTTTCGTGCTGCGTCGTGCCGCAATAGTTCTCCTTACGTTTCAACGATTCCTAACCATTCCCAGCAACTCCACGCGGCACGGTGGCGGCATGGACGCACCGGAGTTTGGGTCCAAAATTGGGTCCAAGACTTCGCCTGCATTCGTCGAGTAGCGTTAGCGCGGCCTACCATTGGTAATTATCTATGATTCTTCGAAATCTAACTTTGACTGTCTTCGTTTGCTCAGGGACACACGTCGCGCATTCAAACACCCGGGCTTCGCAATCGACGTCATCGGTCAGCTCGATACGCAAAAGCTCCATCGGTAATCCGCACGAAGCGCAGTGATGCGGTTCGAAATGGGGTGGCAACATTGATTTATCAAAGCTTGGCTGTCGCATGACACGCACTCATATGCGTTTGAGGCCGAGAGTGTTCCCGACGGCACTTTCTGAAAGGACAAGACCACCTACAGTCAAAGGGGCCACCGCGATGTCGATGATCAGAGCGGCGACCCCAGCCACCGACTCTCGGGGGTACTAGGGGGGACGGGAAGTCGGTAGCCACAGAGTCAACCAAGCCCACACCCTTGGCGTTCCTGCCTGCCAGTGTCGCTGTCGTGTTCGGAATCCGACATACGGGAACTACTCGGCATCGCCGCGCATTCAAGATTGCTGCCGGTTTCCGTTGCTGTACCGACAGGCATGGTCAACTGGGCTGTCATTCATTCCCGG
>DASXST010000102.1:0-12941 GCA_036505835.1 Pseudolabrys sp.
CGCCTGTTCGACTTGAATGATAAGGCCAGATGGCCAGAGCAAAATAGCAGCGATCGCGTCACGACGTTCGGCGATTCCCTCAGCCAATCAATACGGATAACGTTTTCGGTACACACAAATGGTGAGCTGATGACACAGCAACAAATTCTCTGCTTCAAGCCGGGTCCGCGACTTGAATAGATCTGCGACCAACATGCCGAGCGCGTGCAGGATTACAAACATCGCTCTCGATGCGATGATTCTGTCTTACGATGCGAATCCAGGCGGATAGAATTTTCGGAAAGGACAAGTCAGCCGACGTTCTCACATCACGCCCGAGATACGAGTCCTTCATAGCGATTGCGGCCCTCGACCAGCGCCCGGATCTTCCCATCGGCGATGTTGCGCTTGAGCATCCAGAAACCACAATCGGGGTGAACATAGCGGACGCGGCCTGGACCCAAGAGATTCTCTGCACGCTCTATCGCGCGCGCGATCGAATCCGGCGACTCGATCACTGTTGCCTTGATGTCGATCACGCCGAGGCCGAGGCCGATCTCCGGCCGCAACTGCTTGAACACGGCAAGCTCGTCCGCAGGCCGACGCGCGGTTTCCATCACGACGTGATCGACGTGAAGCGCGTTGAGGTAATTGATCAAGTTCTCCCACTTGCCTTTCTGAATTGATTGCCCCCCGTAGTTGCCGAAGCACAGATGCACCGCCGGCGTGGTCTTAACCGCGTCAAGGACGCGATTGATCGCGGCGGCGGCCCACTCCCATTCTTCAGGATTGCCCGGCAGGTTAGCTTCGTCGAGTTGCACCACATCGGCATCAAGGTGCCTGACCTGCTCCGCCAAGGCATCCCCGATCGCCATCGCAAGATCGGGCACATTGCCGTAGTGCTTGTTGATTAGACTTTTCGCTAGCATGTGCGGGCCGGTCAGTGTGAACTTGAATGGCTTCGACGCGAGTTGCCGGGCGCGAGCGCAGGCGCGCGGCAAGTCGAGTGTTCCGGCGCTGACAGCGCCTTCGACCACAGCTGGTGGTCGTGTGCGGAATTCCATACCGGGCTGTGAGCGATAGGTCACCAATTCGTCAAAGGTGATGGCGCTTCGCATGCCGGACATCGGGCGCACGAAATACTCGATCATGCCGTTGGTCTCTGGATGATTGACGTCGAAGCGGGACAGTTCCCCATCGCAGACAAGATCAATGCCGGCTTGCTCTTGGATGCTGATCACGACCCGCGTCGCGTCAGTCAACGCTTGTTCCGACGGCAATGCCTGAAGCCAATCCGGCATTGGATACGAGCCGACCACCGTCGTCTTGATGCGAGATGCTGACGCCATCGCGAGGTCCTTGTTGCAAGGCGGGCAGCTTATTAGTATCCAACTGGTTACTTATACATAGTTCTCTGACCAGTCGTAGAAGGATGTCAATGTCGATTGCCGGGACCAGCACCGCCGACGCATCTTTGCCGGATCGCTTTCGCGACGTCAATCATCTCGAAGAGGTGATGACCTCGCCATCGGCGGCGCTCGTGGCGGACATGGCGCGCATTACAGGCGACATCATTATTCTAGGTGTGGGCGGCAAGATGGGGCCGACGCTCGCCCGCCTCGCAAAGCGCGCGGCGCCAGGCAAGTGCGTGGTCGGCGTCGCCCGCTTCAGCGAAAAAGGCCTGCGCGAGCGGCTGACCGGATGGGGCATCGAATGCATCGAGGCTGATCTGCTGAATCGCGCGCAGGTCGCGGCGCTCCCGAAGCTCGCGAACGTAGTGTTCATGGCCGGCCGCAAATTCGGTTCGGCCGGCGCTGAGGATTTGACCTGGGTGATGAATTCCCATGTGCCTGCATTGGTTGCCGAAGCCTATCCGGCCTCGCGCATCGTCGCTTATTCAACCGGCTGCGTTTACCCGTACGTCGATGTCACCAAAGGCGGCGCGACAGAATCGACGCCGACGATTCCACCGCCCGGCATCTACGCCTACTCGTGCGTCGCCCGCGAGGCGATGTTCACGCATTTTTCTCGCGTAAACAAAACACCGGGCCGCATCATCCGCCTCAACTACGCGATCGACATGCGCTATGGCGTTCTTTTTGACATCGCGACACGCGTACATACCGTCACGCCG
The DNA here is from genome assembly GCA_036505835.1 of Pseudolabrys sp. GTDB lineage: Bacteria > Pseudomonadota > Alphaproteobacteria > Rhizobiales > Xanthobacteraceae > Pseudolabrys. The sequence continues at coordinate 2,114 of DASXST010000102.1, forward strand.
CTTGATCTCACAATGGGCCACGTGAATGTGATTTGGCAGGGTGACGCCAATGAATTTGTCTTGCGCGCGCTCAATCATTGCACCGTGCCAGCGAGCCCACTCAACGTCAGCGGCCCGCCGCAAAGCGTCCGCTGGCTAGCGGAGCAGTTCGGCGAGCGTCTTGGCAAAGAGCCGGTGCTCTCGGGGATCGAAGCGCGGGATGCATGGCTGATCAATCCAGCAGAATCGGTTCGGCTAATGGGCAAGCCGCGTGTCTCGCTGGCGCGGATGATTGACTGGACTGCCGACTGGGTTTCGCGTGGCATGCCGAGCCTCGGCAAGAACACCCATTTTGGTACGCGCGATGGCTCCTTCTGAGCCAACCATCGAAGCTTCATTCACTTCGGCCGATTTTTCCGACGCCGAAGCGCTGGTACGCGCGGCCGGCTGGAATCAGCTGCCCGCCGATTGGGAGATTTTTCGCGATCTCGGCACTGTCTTTGTCGCCCGTGAAAATGGTCGCGTGATCGCGTCCGCAGCGACTCTCCCCTACGGCCAATTCGCCTGGATCAGCATGGTGCTGGTCTTGCCCGAGCATCGACAGCGTAGCCTTGGAACAAGACTTCTGAAGCGTTGTGTGGCGGCGCTCAATGAGAAGGGATGCGTACCCGTGCTCGATGCGACACCGGCGGGCCGCCCGATCTATCGTGCTTTGGGCTTTCAGGACACCTGGACCTTTCAAAGATGGGTGCGTCCGGATCCAAAGCCGATGACGTCGCTGAATGCCGACGGAACGACAGTCCGTCCCATCGTCGATGCCGACTGGAACGTGATTTGCGCTTATGACGCCGCAGCATTCGGCGCCGACCGAAGCGCACTGCTGCACCGCTTGCGCGGCCGGCTGCCGAAGGTCGAACTGATTGCCGAGCGGCGCGGCGAGATCGCGGGATTCATACTCGGCCGGAACGGGCGCAGCGCTTCGCAAATCGGACCGCTCGTGGCAGAAGGCGATGTCGCCGCGCGAGTGCTGCTAGCGCGCGCGCTCTCCTCTCTCGAGGGGCCTGTCTATCTCGACCTCGCAGACGCCAAAACCGATATTTGTGCTTGGCTCGCGAAAGCTGGCTTCACGTCGCAACGGCCACTCACCCGCATGGTTCTTGGACGGGCGACCGGTTTTGAAGATACCGCGCGGACGTTCGCCGTAGTCGGGCCAGAGTTTGGCTGAAAGAGAGGCCGACCGCGATGCAGCCGGCGCCACAATCTCGAAATATTTCGCTCAGTACAACTTTGGCGGATTGATCGGCGGCATCTTGATGCTCTTGTCGAGGTACTCATTGGTGTAGGCCGTCTTGATGTCGTACGGCTTTTCCATCTTGAGAAATTCGTCCACCAGTTTGTAGTCATCCGCCATTCGTTTGTCGTCATGCCAACCTAGCGCAACATTCCGCGAGGTGTCGTCGCTCATCAGGATGCTGACGAGGTGCCAGTTGGTCAGTTCGTTGTCGTACAACAGGCCGCTGTTCGCCTCGACCAACGCCTTGACGCAAGGATCTGGATTCTTCGCGCATTCGGCAAACGCTTTCTGCGTCACCTTGGTAAACTTGGCAGCGGTGTCTTGATTAGCCTTCAGCCATGCGCCGTTGGCAATAATCGAATTGCCGTAGGGATTAACGCCATCGTCCTTCCAGGCGAGGAACCCCATGTCGGTGCCGAGCTCCCGCGCGAATACGTGGTGCAGGTTGAAGAATGACGTGGTGGCGTCAATGGTCTTGGCCTTCAGTGCACCGAGCTTGGCATTGGCGTCGATGTTGACCCAGGTAACTGAGTTTGGATCGATGCCAACCTTCTTAGCCAGCGCCGGCCACATAGTGCGGGCGCCATCGCCGGCCGGGTTGCCGATCTTCTTCCCGGCGAGGTCTTTGACTGACTTGATACCGGAACTCTTAAGCCAATACAGGCCCTGTGGCGAGTTGGCATAGACATTCATCAAACCGACGAGATCCATGCCCTTGCCGCGGAATAGCAGCACGCCGGCCATATCGGAGAGACCAAGCTGTGAAGAGCCCGCCGCAACTTTCTGCGCGGAGGCAGCGGAGCCGCGGCCGGTTTCGAACTCGACGTTGACACCCGCGTCCTTGTACCAGCCCATCTTCTGGGCATAGAAATACGGTGCATGGTCCCCGCCGGCGACCCAATTGAGGGTGAAGGTGATTTTCTGCTGTGCCGAAGCCGTCGTCATGCCTAACGTGAGCGCCGCACCGGCCGCGAGTACCAGTTTCCAGATTTTCATAATGTTCCTCCTCCCGCAGCGGTGACGCCGATGACTCGCCATGTCCTCGACGGACGGCAAAGGTCCGTGGTAACTGCGTGGTTACCTCAAACGATAGGATTGGCCGCGAGGGCCTGTCAACGGCGCCGACGTGCAGCGAAGCAGAACGAAACCAAAGCAACCCGGGATTCGCCGCAATCCAGACCGGACACGCGAAGCGATCCTGTTGGCTGCGCAAGACGAGTTCGCACGCAAGGGGCTTTCGGGCGGTCGGGTAGACGAGATCGCCCGCCGCTCGCGCGCCAACAAGCGGATGATCTACCACTATTTCGGTAACAAGCAGGGCCTTTATCTCGCCGTGCTGGAGCGCGTCTACGAAAACTTGCGCGGCAGCGAGCGCACGCTGGATCTCGCCGGCATGGCGCCCGAGGTTGCGATCAAACGGCTCATCGAATTCAACTTTGAGTATTGTCGCCACCACCCGGAGCTGATCAGCCTGATCAACAACGAGAATCTGCACCGGGCGCGCCATCTTCGGCAGTCCAAAAAGGTGCGCCAGTTGCACAGCCCGTTCGTTCGTCTGATCGACGATATCCTCAAACGCGGTGTCGCCCAGGGCGTGTTTCGGCCCGGCCTCGATCCAGTCAACCTTTATGTGTCGATCGCAGCAATGTCCTTCTTCTATTTCTCCAACAATTGGACGCTGTCATCGATCTTCGGCCGACGGCTCGGCAGCGACTCGGCCTGCCGCCGGCAACGGCAGCACAATGTCGATATTGTTCTGAGCGCGATCCGCGCGTAACAGGGCCCCGCGTTGACGCCATGACCGATCGCTGCCACTCTCGCCGGTGTAACCGCCTGGTTACTTGAGAAGAGGGATGGGTCTACGCTTCGCTGATTGGCCACCCGAGATCCTCGCCTTGCTGCGCAAGGGCGTGGTCATTCCCGCTCACCCCTTGGCGCTCGATGCCCGCCGCCAACTCGACCCGCGTCGACAGCGCGCGCTCGCCCGCTACTATCTCGACGCAGGCGCTGGTGGGCTCGCGGTCGGCGTGCACACAACGCAATTCGCAGTCCGCGAGGCTGGGCTTTACCAACCGGTGCTAGAACTTGCCATGCACGCCGCGGCGGAATGGTGCCAGCGTCCCATCGTGATGATCGCAGGCTTGGTGGGGCGCACCCATCAGGCGGTGCAGGAGGCGCAAACAGCGCGCGGCGTCGGCTATCACGCGGGCCTCCTCTCGCTCGCCGCGATGAAGGGCGCGAGCGAAGATGAGCTTATTGAGCATGCGCGCGCCGTCGCCGAGGAGATCCCGCTGGTTGGTTTTTACCTGCAGCCCGCTGTCGGCGGCATCGTATTATCGCCAGCGTTCTGGCGGCGCTTTGCTGCGATCGAGAACGTGGCAGCGATCAAGATTGCGCCGTTCAACCGCTATCGCACGCTTGATGTGGTGCGCGGCGTGGTGGAGGCCGGCGCGACCGCACGCGTGACCCTTTACACAGGGAACGACGACCACATCATCCCCGACCTGGTGACCCCCTACAAGGTGCCGAGCAAAGGTGACTTCACCACCGTACGCATCCGGGGTGGCCTCCTGGGACACTGGAGCGTCTGGGTGCGAAAGGCAGTCGAGCTGCTCGAGCAGGCGCAGGCAGCCGCAGCGGCCCGTGCGGTGCCGGCCGATCTACTGGCGCTCGATTCGCAGGTCACTGATTGCAACGCCGCGATCTTCGATGTCGCAAACAACTTTCATGGCGTCATTACCGGCTGTCACGAAATTCTGCGCAGGCAAGGATTGCTGGAGGGCATCTGGTGTCTCGATCCAGGTGAATCACTTGGGCCCGGCCAGAAAGAAGAGATCGACCGCGTCTATGCCGCCTATCCGCATCTCAACGACGACGCATTTGTGCGTCAAAATCTCGCGCGATGGCTGGCATGATGCACCACCATAACCTGGCTGCTGCCACGTCCTTACCGTACAATGTCACTTGGGCCGCCGGTGTGTTGTGAGGTAGAGGGGAGCCGTGGGCCGAAATCAAGAAGCGCTGCAACGCTACGCCCTGGCGGTGATCAGCCATTTGCTGCTGGTCCTTGCATGGTACTTCTTCGTCGTTCTCGGCAACGTGCCAAAATTTGTGCTGCCTTCTCCTTACGCCACAGTACAAGCGCTGCTCGTTCCCAATTATCGCTGGGTCGAAAATACCCTCGTCACCGGCGCCGAGATTTTCGGCGGCTATATTCTTGCCGTGGTGGTCGGTATTGGCATCGCGCTCTTGTTTTCGTGGTTCCGACGGCTGGAAATGTTCGTCATGCCGCTGCTGGTCAGCCTCAACATGATCCCAAAGGTGGCGCTCGGACCGCTTATCATCGTCTGGTTCCGCTACGGCGTTGGGCCTAACATGATGATGGCATTTGCAATCTGTTTCTTCCCAATCGTGCTGACAACCGCCCGCGGCTTACGCGAGGTCGAGCCCGACTTACTTGATCTGGTGCGTACGCTAAAAGGCTCGCGCTGGCAGATCTTCACCAAGATCCAGCTGCCTGGCGCTCTGCCCTACATCTTCTCTGGCATGAAGGTCGCCGCAATCCTTGCGGTGGCGGGCGCTATCGTCGGCGAATTCCTCGGCTCCGACCGCGGTCTCGGGTATCTGATGCTGCAGGTGCAGGTCACGCTCGACACCGCCGCTATGTTTATGGCGGTGATCTTGATCACTGTGCTGGGGGCAATTCTCTATGGCATTGTACTTGGCCTGGAGCGCCTCCTGGTCGTGCGCGATGCGCGCATTCAGTAGCTGCTGCTCATGAGTGAGCCCTTTATCCACCTCGCTGGCGTGAAAAAAATCTACCGCACACGCGGGGTGGATTTCCTGGCGGTCTCGGAAGTGACATTCGACGTCGATGCGGGCGAACTGGTTTCGCTCGTGGGACCATCCGGCTGCGGAAAGACCACTCTGCTAAAGATTCTCGCCGGCCTTCATTCGTACGAAGCAGGCGAAGTGCGTATCGGGTCACCCACCCAGCCGTTCGATCCATCTCGCGATATCGGCATGGTGTTCCAGCAGCCGTTGCTGTTGAAGTGGCGGCGCGTGATCGACAATGTGCTACTCCCGGCGGAAATCCTCGGATTGCCGATGGCCGAAAGTCGGTCGCGCGCACGCGATTTGCTACAACTGGTCGGCCTCAAGGGAGCAGAAGACAAGTTTCCCTATGAGCTATCGGGGGGGATGCAGCAGCGGGCTGCCATTGCGCGCGCACTGATCCATGATCCCAAGCTCATTCTGATGGATGAGCCGTTCGGCGCGCTTGATGCGCTGACCCGTGAGAAAATGAATCTCGAATTGCTGCGGATCTGGCAGGAAGCCCGCAAAACCATTGTCTTCGTTACCCATGGCATCACCGAGGCGGTATTCCTCGGTACAGGCGTGGTCGTGCTCACCGCCGGCCCCGCTCGCATGGCAGACAATTTCCGCGTTGAACTGCCACATCCTCGTCCACTCGAGATCAAGACCACTGAGAAATTCGGCGAATACAGCCGCCAAATCTATCGCTTGCTCGGCATGGAATAGTCAGGCTCGGGGCAACGGATGACGGAGACCTATGACGGCATCATCCTTGGCGCCGGCCACAATGGAATGATCCTTCAAGCCTACCTCGGAAAGGCTGGAGTGAAGGTTCTAGCGATCGAGCGCAAGGCGGTGACCGGCGGCGGTCTTTCGACACTCGAAGACCCGCGCCACCCCGGCTTTCTTCACAACACCCATGCATTCTTTCAGCGCGCTATCACTACGATGCCGTGGTACGCCGATTTGGAACTGGCGCGGTATGGTGCGCACTACATCGAGCCCGAATTAAATGTAGCGTTGCTGACCAAAGATGGGGGTATGCTCGGTTGGTGGACGGACATCGAACGTACCGTAGAATCGTTCGAGCGATTCAGCCGAAAGGACGCTGAAACGCTACGCCGCTGGCAGCATGAGTTTGTTCCCATCGTCAACAATATCCTGAGCTGGGAAGCCAAAGCTCCTCCATTGCCGCCAGAGGAGCGACGTCGGCTCCTGGAACGAAGCGCCGCCGGCCGCCGCTTGCTTGAAGTCAGCGCGCTATCACCGCTTGAATTTGTGCAACGGGAGTTCGAGCATCCAACCGTGCAGGCCGGCCTTTTGTTCTTCAACGGCCTGCGTGAAGTTGATCTTCGCGTCCGCGGCTTCGGCCACCACATTGCAGCGCTCCTAGCCAGCCCAGCGAAAGCGCAGATGTCACGCGGGGGCACGGCGGCGCTTGCCCGCGCATTAGAGGCTTGCGTGCGTGAGACCGGCGGCGAGTTCCGCCTGATGACCGAGCCTAAGCGCATCGTCGTGGAAGCCGGTCGCGCCATCGGCGTTGAGACCACGGACGGCAATTTTGTCCGGGCGCGGCACTTCGTCGTGTCCTCGCTTAATCCGCATCAGACCTTCCTTGATCTGCTCGATGACACGCTAGTGCCCACCGACATTCGTGCCAAGGTGAAGGCCTTCCAATACAACCTGCTAGCACCGCTGTTCGCGCTTCATCTCAATCTACGCGAGCCCCCGAAATACTCCGCAAGTGCTGAATTTCCCGAATTGGCGCATGCTCTGATGGTGATCATGGGACTTGATCACGCAACCCAGTTCGACGACATCGTCCGCCATCACGAGGCCGGCACGATTCCCCCTACTGTAATGTGGGGCTCCTGCCCAACAGTGTTCGACCCCAGCCAGGCGCCGCCCGGCCAACACACTGGCTTCATGTGGGAGAAGCTGCCCTATCGATTGAAAGGAAATCCGCAGTGGTCAGGAAACAGGGGCGACGAACACGGCCGCTTAATGCTCGCACTCTGGTGTCAGCATGCGCCCAATCTCGCCAGCGCTGTGCTGGATTCATTTACACGGACGCCCGTGGATACCGAGCGGTCGTTGCCTAACATGCGCGAGGGCGATCTCTTAGTCGGCGCTTTTACCAACGGACAGATCGGCCACCATCGCCCCTTTGTCGGGGCCGGCACTTACCGCGGGCATCTGCCAGGACTCTACCTTTGCGGTTCGAGCAGCCATCCCGGCGGCAACATCACCGGACTTCCTGGATATAACGCGGCCCAGGTCATCTTGGCCGATCTCGGCATCCAAACGGACTGGGTACCGCCGCCGATCGCAGATCGGCTGGCGAGTGTATGAAGTAAACAGATCAATTATTCCGTAATCTCTCATTCCGCGAATTTGATTTCGTCGCGTGCAGGGCTTTGCGAATTTATGATTTGTTTGAAATGAAGCAGTGTGGTTTCCGGTCTGTTGTATTCGTCTTTGCGGATTGATGTGCCCTATCGGCCGGACGGGGGACCACTGGCTCAAGACCAAGGGCGGTTAAATCAGCGGAAGCGAAAGTCGGCGAGTCGAGCCAATGATGTAATGGTTTCAGGCTCCCACCAACGCCTGAGGATGCGTTCTATGACAAGTCATGCAATCAAAGGTTCCGATATTTTCATACGCGCCCTCGAGAATGAGGGGGTCGAATATGTCTTTGGCGTGCCGGGGGAGGAGAACCTCGACATGCTCGAATCCCTCCGGACCTCGCGCATCAAGGTGGTGGTGACCCGCCATGAGCAGGTCGCCGGTTTCATGGCGGCGACCTATGGGAGGCTTACGGGTAAACCGGGGGTCTGCCTCAGCACGCTCGGGCCCGGCGCGACCAACCTCGTGACCGCGGCGGCCCATGCGTCCCTTGGTGGCATGCCAATGCTGATGATTACCGGCCAGAAGCCGGTCCTTCAGAGCCGGCAGGCGCAATTTCAGATCATCGATACGGTCTCAATGATGCGCCCACTCACGAAATCCGCGAAACAAGCCATAGATGCCGGCAACATCCCGACGCTCGTCCGCGATGCCTTTCGCATGGCAGAGGCGGAGCGGCCGGGGCCCGTTCATCTCGAACTGCCGGAAGATATCGCGGCGCAATTGACCGAGCGGTCCGCCGTTGTCCCAGTCAGTGCCGCCTTTCGTACTGTCGCAGCTGAGGAGGCGATTGTACGCGCCGCGGCTGCGATCGCGGCCGCGCGGAATCCCTTGGTCATGATTGGCGGTGGCGCTAACCGACCGGGCCTTGCGCCCGCGCTGTCGGCGGCCGTGCGCCGCCTAAAGGTTCCTTTTTTCAATACGCAGATGGGAAAAGGCGCGGTCGACGGCAATTCCGAGCTGTTTGTCGGCACGGCGGCGCTATCGGAAGGCGATTACGTCCATCTGGCGATCGAACGCGCGGATCTGATCGTCGCGGTCGGCCACGACACCGCGGAGAAGCCACCTTTCATCATGCGCGCGGGAGGACCACAGGTCGTGCATATTGATTTCAACGTGGCCGACATCGACCAGATCTATTTTCCGCAAGTCGAGGTGGTCGGCGACATTGCAGACAGCATGGCCCGGCTGGCCAGCGAGTTGGACGGGAAACTTACGCACGACCCGATTTACTTCCAGGAGATCCGGGCGCAGATCCTCGAGCATGTCGCCGAGGGCGCTGACGATCCGCGCTACCCCTTGGCGCCCCAACGTCTGGTCGCCGATGTCAGGAAGGTGATGCCCGATGACGGCATCATTTGCCTGGACAATGGCATGTACAAGATCTGGTTCGCCCGGAATTATCGCACCCACATCGCCAACACGATCCTGCTCGACAACGCGCTGGCTACGATGGGGGCCGGTCTGGCTTCGGCCATGATGGCGGCACTTCTTTACCCAGATCGGCGCGTCATGGCCATCTGCGGCGACGGCGGGTTCATGATGAACTCGCAGGATTTGGAGACCGCCATCCGGCTTGGCTTGAACCTCGTTGTGCTCATCATCGAGGACCGCGGCTACGGCATGATTCGCTGGAAACAAGAATCGATGGGCTTCGGCGATTTCGCACTCTCATTCGAGAACCCAGATTTCGTCAAATATGCCGAGGCCTATGGGGCTAAAGGTGCGCAGGTTGGCGCGACTGATGATCTAGTACCCATCCTCGATGCAGCATTCAAAGCAGGTGGGGTTCACCTGGTTGTCGCGCCGATTGACTATTCGGAAAACAAGCGCGTCCTTATCGACGAGCTGAAAGCCAAGGTCGCTAAGATCGTTTGACCAGCGCCAAGACCTTTAGCAGGGGAAAGCGAGGCCGTCTTAGTCGAAACCGTCCGCGCCCGTTGCCTCCTGTGTGTACCGAAAACCTAAACCCGAACGTAATGATGATGAAGCCCGCCAAGGATCGGGTGTGATGTGATGGCCCCGATCCGCTGAACCGGGCGAAACGCTGGGGCATCTTTGTCCAATGATCGGTGTGTTCTGATCTTGTTGTAATAACCGGCATAGGCTTGCAGCATCCGACGCAGGTGAGCCTCACGTAAGACAACGAGGTGGTCCCCCGCTTACCCCAAAAGCGAACATTCGGCAGCGCAAAACAACATTTGCCCCGGTCTTGATCTCGTCTTAATTCGTTCCTATGTCTCAATGATCGATACTTGGCCGAACGACTGGGCCGCTTCGCCTCGTTACTGACGGGCGCGCACGTTTCAGAAATTTCTCCAAAATCGACTAACCCGGGCAATGGCCACGAAAGATCGTGTGCCAGCGCCCACGTGTACACTGTCAGTGAAAGGACATCTCTATGAATAAGGGAATTGTGAAGTGGTTTAACAGCCAGAAGGGCTTTGGCTTCATTCAACCGGCAGACGGTAGCAAGGACGTTTTCGTCCATATCCGCGCGGTCGAACGCGCCGGTCTGAGCACCCTCAGCGAGGGACAGAACGTCTGCTTCGATATCGTCGCCGATCGCCGCACGGGCAAGTCTGCTGCCGAGAATTTGCGCGCCGCCTGAGCGGTCGCGCAAATGGCCATGGTTGCTCTGACCACGGATGTACTGGCAGAGCTTGTGGTTCGGAGTCCTGCGGGCCGATTCGTCGGCACGCGGGACTTTACTTTTTAAACGCCGGCAAGGACATATTGCGGCCCCAAGGTAGGAACCAATGCGTAAGCCTAAGCTTATTCGAAAGCGACGCTCCTCAGGTCGCACTGAGGCAGACCGCGACGTGGAATTGTTTCTGGCAAACCAGCAAGTGGATCAGATTGCCGATTACGCAAGTCGCGGTCGGGTATATGAGCGACTAACGGACGGCGAGCTTGCGGAGAACTGGATCCATGCCTTCCGACAATTCGCCGACGCGCCATCCGATGAGCGCAAACGGGCAATAGAAATCGATCTGAAAGCCGAATTTCAATTGCGAAGTATAGAGCCGCCCTATGATCAAGTTAGGTCAGAAATAAACCGCGTCGTGGCAAATATGTCGTCTGGTTTCGAAACAATGAAAAACGACGGCCCTGATGCCGTCGATGAGATATATGAAGAGTTCCAACAAGACCTCGCTGATCTCAAAGCTCGCATTAAGCAGTCGAACTAGCCTTGGGGAGCCGCATAGCCCAAAGTATCCATCACTTCTCGTAGGACCGCCCAGCGTGATGATCTCCACCCCCAATCACCTAACCACTGACCTCTGCCGGACGAAGGCGATAGAATGCTTAAATCTGGCGCAGCAAGCAGCG
>DASXST010000103.1:0-15673 GCA_036505835.1 Pseudolabrys sp.
CATGGTCAAAAAACGAAAGGCAAAAAAGACCAAGATCAAACGCAAGCGAACGGCGAAGAAAAATAAACCCGAACGCATCCCGGATGAAGATTTTCTTCCGACTACATTTAACGAGTTCGAGAAGCCATCGCCGCACTATAAGTTTGAAACGACGCCCGGCGGCCAGCTTATGTTGTCGGCCCCAAACAATAGCGAGCGTTCTTTGCTCAGCTTTCAGCCCTATGCACAGCGAGCCCTGGCAATTGCACAGGAGCATCGTCTAAGGATCAGGCCGCATTCAGTTCAGGGCAGCAGGTTCAAAATGCTTTATGATCTGATCGTCATTTTTCCTTAATGGCGCTGTTATGGCCGTATCGCCTCGGGACCGTCTAGAGCCTGGATAAAAGTCAAAAATCCGAAAGCGCCAGGCCACTCGCGTATATTGATGGAATAACCTTTTAACGTCGCCTAGTGCGGCGGCATTTCAATCTTAATACCGTCGGGCGTGATACGGATGACGACTCCGGGAAGCAACGGTACCCATTTCCCAGCCTCGTAACTGGCGATCTTCTGGCCATTGCGAATTATAAAAAGGCCCTTGCCGTCAGATTCATTCGAGTCAAGCTGTGGCATCTCTATGTGCCTTGCGGCTCATCGACCAAGTGGCAGCGAGCTATCGCTGCTTGTGCTTCATGTGACGGCTCGAACCGCCCGCTGCGGGAGAAGAAGCATAAGCCAAATTGCCGGTTGCAAACACGCCGCTTAATGACGGTACCGTGAGCTGCGGCTGCGCCCCGTAGACCCTGCCGGATTGTAACATTGATTGGGCACGCAAAATCTTAGTCGCCCGGCACTGCTGAAGAGTAAGCGAACCGCAATTGGTGCCACCGAGACCACTATCGCCGTCCGAATACTGAGCGCTGGCGGGCGTTTGCGTCAGCACTATAAGAAGCCCAACGAGGGCGGTTATAACTTTGGTTCCCAAGGGCACCGACATACTTTCTCTGAATGATTGTTAACGCCATGCATCCAATATCGGTTCCGAAATGCTCCATCACATGACCGGCTCTCTTCAGCTTCGTGAATATCCCGGCGGACGTGCTGGCCAATATCGAAAGCAGAATCTACCGAACGCTATGGCGCGGATATTCGGCTGCCGGATTTGCGGGAGGAAATTGCGCAATGCGAGCGGCGCGGACTCATGCACGATGCCTCTCAAAGAAGCTCACCGCGCCGTACAAGTCCGGGCCATCAAAGGCGTGGTTGAAAACAAAAATCCGAATGCTCCGGCAGCAACGCGAGCATTAGATGGGACGTTCTAAGACGACTAATATCGTCTTTTTTATGTGCTCGCCCGGCAGACGCTTGGCCCGGATTGTAAAATTGATTGGGCACGCAAAATCCACCGATGCCGCTCACAGTTGCCCGACACTGCTCAATGGTGAGGAAACCGCAATTGCTGCCGCCCCCTCATCATTCGTATATAGGGCGCACCATGGATAAGGATCGTATGGAAGAGCGGTGGCGAGCGTTTGCGACAGCACTGCCGGCACTATGACGAGCGCTCGGGCTCCCGAAGACGCGCGCGCCCGTCCAGGTCACGGCGAACGCGGCGAAGAGCAATGCATCGGCGAGATCGATGCTGATCAGATCGGGCACTGCCCCATACATTGAAAACAGGCCGATCGAGACAAGCCGCACCATGTGGGCGAAACCCCATCAACAGACGGCGCGCAACGCCGTGTTCTGCGCCCAGACGAAAAGCAGCAGCAAGCCGAGAAAAGCCTCGACATAAATTGTCACCAGAAACAGGGTGTGCACGTCGAGCGTCATGGCTTGATCACCAGTCTTAGCGGGGCCGATTTTTCGAATTAGTCCCCCCTCGCCACATAGCCTATGGCGGGAAAAGAACTGATGAATGTGCTTATTCCTCCACCACTATTGCGACGGTATGGTTGCGAAAATGTTTCCAAAGCCGTTGCAATTGCTCCGAACCGCCGTCTTAGCCGGTCTTGTGGGGCCATCGAGGCTCCACTAGGTTCGAATACCCTCACCAGTCCCGGAACCGGGCATGCAAGTTCGTAACGACACTATCGACGCCATCGGCCATACGCCCCTGATCAAGCTCAAGCGCGCTTCCGAACAAACGGGATGCACGATCTTCGGCAAGGCCGAATTCATGAACCCGGGCGGCTCAGTCAAGGACCGTCCGGGCCGGCAAATGATTCTTGAGGCAGAGAATCGCGGCGAACTTCACCCCGGCGGACTGGTGGTGGAAGCGACCGCCGGCAACACCGGTATCGGCCTCGCGCTTGTCGCCAATGCGCGCGGTTACCGCACGCTCATTGTTATTCCGGAGACGCAGAGCCAGGAAAAGAAAGACATGCTCCGCCTGTGCGGCGCGGAGCTGGTCGAAGTCCCAGCCGTCCCCTATTCCAACCCGAACAATTACCAGCATGTTGGCCGGCGGCTTGCCGAGCAACTGAAGAAGACAGAGAAGAACGGCGTGATCTTCGCCGATCAATGGAATAACCTGGACAATCGCAAGGCGCACTATGTTTCCACGGGCCCGGAGATCTGGGAAGATTGCAACGGGCGTATCGACGGCTTTATCTGCGCGATCGGCACCGGCGGCACCGTAGCCGGAGTTTCGGATTTTCTCCGCGAAAAAAATAAGGACGTCGTCATCAGCATCGCCGATCCACGCGGCGCAGCCATGTATCATCTGTTCAAGGACGGACAGGCGAAGGCAACCGAAGGCGGCTCGATAACCGAAGGCATCGGGCTTGGGCGCGTGACGCCAATCATCGATGGATTAAGGGTCGACAAGCCCTATCTCATTCCCGATGAGGAAGCGCTGCCTGCCATCTTCGATCTGCTTGAGCATGAGGGGCTCTGCCTCGGCGGCTCTTCCGGAATCAATGTCGCCGGCGCCGTCCGGCTGGCGAAGGATCTCGGTCCGGGCAAGACCATCGTTACGATTCTCGCCGACTACGGCACCCGGTATCAGTCGAAACTGTTCAATCCGGACTTTCTACGTTCCAAGAAATTGCCTGTGCCCGAATGGCTTGAACGCAAATCTGACATCAAACCGCCGTTCGAAAAGACCTGACGATGCCGACGGACTGCCTGTTTCGTGAGGACTCATATCTCAAGAGCTGCGAAGCCCGCGTCGTCGCAGTGACCGAACAGGGCGGCATCGTGCTTGACCGCACAGTCTTTTATGCAACGTCCGGCGGACAGCCTGGCGACGCCGGCGGGCTCACGATGGAAAATGGCGCGCGCATTCCGATCGAGACCGCCGTCTACACCGACGCTGCAAAGAGCGAGATTGCCCACGTGCCTGCGGCCAATGCACCGGCACTCAAGGCTGGCGATCGCGTCACGGCCGCCATCGACTGGGACAGGCGCTATGCGCGCATGCGCATGCACACCGCGCTGCACCTGCTTTCCGCGGTGCTGCCCTATGCGGTGACCGGCGGTTCGGTGGGAGACAGCGAAAGTCGTCTTGACTTTGACATTCCCGAAGCCGGCCTCGACAAAGACGCGATCACCGCAAAAGTCGCAGAGATGATCGCTAGCAATGCGCCCGTCACGAGCCGCTGGATCACCGATGCCGAGCTTGAGGCTAACCCAGGCCTTGTCAAAACCATGTCGGTGAAGCCACCGATGGGGAGCGGCCGCGTGCGACTGATCGAGATTGCGGGTCTTGACCTTCAACCGTGCGGTGGCACGCATGTGCGCGCGACAGGGGAAATCGGCGACGTTCGCGTGACACAGATCGAAAAGAAAGGCAAGCAGAACCGCCGCGTCCGGCTTGCTCTCGCCTAGCGCGCATCGCGCTGTTCGCGCACTTCGTAGTGCGCAGAGCGAGCATCGAAACGGCTAAGCACTGCGCGCGCTTTCGGAGCAATCACTGCCGTTTCGTAGTCCGGGCCGGCAAAAGCCTTCACGGCCTCCAGGGAGTCGAACCACACGGTCACGAACTCGATCTCTTGGCTAGCCGGCGCGCGCAAGAGCTCAATGCGTCGGAAACCGGTGATACTGCGAGCTAAAATGCCGGGAAAAATCTCGGTCTTGAGCAAAGCCTCATAGGCGTCGGCGTTTTGCGGGCTGGTCCAGCCGTGCCAAATTCGCGCAATCTTTCATCATTCCCATCGTTCGGCATGCAACCTAATGGCGGCCTCAATCGTTGCACTCGGACGCAAGATCGACCAAGCTTGCGTTATACGGAGTTTGCAATGGGTGCATCAACGTCGAGCCGCTGGCTGAAATCGACCAAATGGCTCGCAGGCCAGCTTGGCAAGAACGACGTCGCCATTGTCGACGGTTCTTATTACTTGCCCACGCAAAACCGGGATGCAGGCGCGGAATATGTGGCTGCGCATATACCCGGCGCGGTGTTTTTCGACATCAATGCCATCGCCGATAAGTCAACCGACCTGCCCCACATGTTGCCGGGACCGGACCAATTCGGCGAAGCAGCCGGCTCGCTCGGCATTTCAGACAAGGACACCATCGTGGTCTACGACGGCAGCGGGTTTTATTCCGCGCCGCGCGTGTGGTGGACATTCCGTATTTTCGGCGCGCGTAAAGTGTTCATTCTCGATGGCGGTTTGCCTGCGTGGAAGGCGGAGGACCGGCCGACGGAAGCCGGCGAAGTAAAGCGGTTCAAACGGACGTTCAACGCCAATATGGACACGAACGCCGTCGCTATGGTGAGCGACGTGCAGATGGCGCTCAGTGGCGAGACTGCCCAGGTGGTCGATGCCCGCTCGGCCGGCCGCTTTGCCGGCAGCGAGCCGGAGCCGCGGGCTGGCCTGCGCTCCGGTCACATGCCAGGCGCCCGCAGCGTGCCCGCGATGGAAATCGTGGAAAACGGACGGCTGGCCTCAGCCGATAAAATCGCCGCGGCGTTCAGGAAGGCAGGCGTGGACGCCGACAAGCCGATCATCACGACGTGCGGCTCCGGAGTTACAGCGGTCATCCTCGCGATGGCACTAGATGCCATCGGCAAGAAGATGCCGCGCATCTATGACGGCTCGTGGTCGGAATGGGGCGCGCGTCCCGACCTGCCAGTCTCCAGGGACTAGATTTCGGCGCTCGTTCTCAGTGCAGAATCTGGCTGAGGAAAAGCTTTGTGCGCTCATGCTGCGGATGCGCGAAGAACTCCTGGGGGATATTGACCTCGACGATCTGGCCCTCGTCCATAAACACGATACGGTTTGCCACTTGCCGGGCAAAACCCATTTCGTGAGTTACCACCAGCATCGTCATGCCATCATGGGCAAGCTCAACCATCGTATCGAGAACCTCCTTCACCATCTCCGGATCGAGGGCCGACGTCGGCTCATCGAACAGCATGATTTTCGGGTTCATGCAGAGCGCGCGCGCGATGGCGACCCGTTGCTGCTGTCCGCCTGACAATTGGCCCGGATATTTGTTGGCCTGCTCGGGGATTTTCACGCGCTTGAGATAGTGCAACGCCACTTCCTCCGCCTGTTTCTTCGGCATTTTGCGCACCCAGATCGGCGCCAGCGTGCAGTTCTCCAGCACGGTCAGGTGCGGAAAAAGGTTGAAGTGCTGAAACACCATGCCGACTTCGCGACGCACCTCGTCGATCTTTTTTAGGTCCGCCGTCAGCTCCACGCCGTCGACGAGAATATGGCCAGTCTGGTGCTCTTCAAGCCGATTGATGCAGCGGATCATGGTCGACTTTCCCGAGCCGGAGGGGCCGCAAATAACGATGCGTTCACCGCCCGAGACCTTCAGATTGATGTCGCGCAGCACATGAAAATCGCCATACCATTTGTTCATGCCGATAATTTCGACGGCAACCGACGTGTTGAGTTTCGCCGGCTTGAGGAGCGACCCGTGTGCCGTGGCGGTGTTCATGGCCTCTCCTTAGCGCCGATTGCCTCTTGCAAGCCGAGCCTCCATGGCGCGCGCATAGCGCGACATGCCGTAGCAGAAGATCAGATAGAAGATCGCGGCAACGACGTAACCAGTCGTGCTGGTGACCGGCGTGGCCCATTTGGGATCGATCCGCGCGACTTCGATTGTGCGCAGGAGATCGAATATCCCGACGATGAAGACGAGCGTGGTGTCCTTGAACAGACCGATATAGGTATTCACGATATTAGGGATCGTCACCTTCAGCGCCTGCGGCAGGATCACCAGGCGCATCATCTGCCAGTACCGTAGCCCCACTGCCATGGCACCCTCGTATTGCCCCCTCGGGATCGCTTGCAGCCCTGCGCGGACAACCTCAGCCATATACGCTGATGCGAACAGCGCGATGCCGACCAGGGCGCGCACCAGTTTGTCGGGCGATAATTGCTCCGGTACGAATAGCGGCAACATCACGCTGGCCATGAACAGCACGGTCACCAGCGGCACGCCGCGCACGAACTCGATGAATATGACCGAGAGCGATCGCACGACCGGCATGTGGGATCGTCGACCAAGCGCGAGAAGTATTCCCAGCGGCAGCGATACCACGATGCCGACGGCTGCAACCACGATCGTCACCAGCACTCCGCCCCACAGCACGGTGTCGACCGGACGAAGGCCGATCGCCGACCACCCTGTCAGCAGAATGAATGATGAGATTGGCAGCACCACAAAGAAATAAAAGGCGCCGAGATCGCGCCGCGGCGCGTTGAGCCATAAAAGCCAGACGATGCCCACGGCGAGCATCGCGAAGAATACGTCGACCCGCCAACGCTCGGAAATCGGATAGGAGCCGTAGATGAAGTATGGCAGCCGCTCCCAGACGAACGGCCAGCAGGCGCCGATCTCGCGATGCTGAACCGATTCAAGGCAGGCGTCGCGATCGGTGCCGCTCCACACGGCGTCGAGGAAAAGAAATTTGACCAGCTCGGGAATGGCCCAGGCCAGTGGCAGAACGATCAGGATGGTGAGCGCAATGTTGAATGGCGTCGATAGCAGATTGTCGCGCAGCCATCCCAGCGCGCCGGTCATCTTCGTCGGAGGGGGTTGCGGCGGGATCGTGGCGCGCCGTACGAACGCTGACTCGGCAACGACAAGATCGGCTTCGGCCATGGTCATAAGGAAGCCCTCACCGCTCCGTTAGCGCCACGCGCCTGTTGTAGATGTTCATCAGGAGCGAAGTTGTGAGACTGATCACGAGATAGACGAGCATCGTGATCGCAACGACCTCCACCGCCTGTCCGGTCTGGTTGAGCACCGTGCCAGTAAAAACCTGCACCAGGTCGGGATAACCGATCGCGACCGCGAGCGAGGAATTCTTGGTCAAATTGAGGTACTGGCTTGTGAGCGGCGGGATGATCACCCGCATGGCCTGAGGCACCACAATCAGCCGAAGGGTAAGTCCCTGCCGCAATCCCAGTGAATAGGCGGCCTCGGTTTGACCCTGCGCTACCGCCAGAATTCCGGCGCGCACGACCTCCGCAATGAACGCTGCGGTGTAGATCGAGAGGCCGAACAACAGGGCGACAAATTCGGGAAGCACCTCGGTGCCCCCGCTAATGTTGAAGCGTCCGGCCTGCGGAAATTCAAATCCAAGCGGAAGACCGGCGAGAAAAAATACCGCGAGAGGCAATCCGATCACCAACGCAAGCGTGACGAGCAGAACCGGCGCTTGCCGGCCGGTGTGCTCCTGCCGCCTGCGTGCCCAGATTCGAAATACGATCGCGCCGAGGATGCCCGCAAGCAGTGCGGCCTCCACCGAGCCGAACCCGCTTTTGAAAATCGGCGTAGGCAAAAATAAGCCGCGATTGTTGATAAAGACCGTGCCGCCAATGGCGATGCTTTCGCGGATATCCGGGAACGCCTTGAGGACGGCGTTGTACCAGAAGAGCAACTGCAGGAGCAGCGGGAGGTTTCGGATGATCTCGACGTAGCAGCCGGCAATCTTCGCCAGCAGCCAATTGCTCGACAGGCGCGATATACCAACGATGAAGCCGAGAACGGTCGCGAGGATGATGCCGATTCCAGCGACCAGCAACGTGTTGAGCAATCCGACCCAGAATGCCCGGCCGTACGTCGAGCCGCGCGACGAATACTCGATCAGCGTCTGGCTGATGTCGAAGCCTGCTACGTTGTTCCAGAATCCGAAACCGGAGGCGATACGTGCCCGGGCGAGATTTTCGATCGCGTTGCTGGCGGCAGCATAAACCAGAAACGCAACGACCGCGAACAGTGCAACTTGATATGCAATGCTCCGAACCCTGGGGTCGTTGTAGAACACGACAGGCGCGGGGCGCGACGGCGCCGGCAAGTCAGTCGACATTTCCCCCTCGTCGCACTTGCGGCGGCGATTTCCTCCGACAAAACTGCCGCGGGCCTCGCACCCGCGGGCCGGCAGCCTCGGTCAGCGGATCGGCGGCGCGTACTGGATGCCGCCCTTGGTCCATAACTTGTTCAGGCCACGTTCGATCTTGAGCGGCGAGCCCTGGCCCACATTGCGTTCGAACGACTCGCCATAGTTCCCGACCAGTTTGACAATGCGGACAGCCCAATCTTTAGTCAGGCCGAGCTGTTCGCCGAAATTGCCTTCGGTCCCGACGAAACGCTTGATCTCCGGATTCGTCGACTTCAACGCCTCGTCGAGAGTCTTCTGCGAAATATTCAACTCTTCCGCATCGATCATCGCAAACAGCGTCCACTTCACGATGTCGAACCATTGGTCGTCGCCGTGGCGAACCACCGGGCCGAGCGGCTCCTTGGAGATGATTTCCGGCAGAATAATGTGATCATTCAGATTGGCAACGCGCAGCCGTTCCGCATAAAGGGCGGAGGCGTCGGTAGTGTAAGCATCGCAGCGGCCGGCGTCATAGGCCTTCACCGCTTCGTTCGACGTCGCGAAGGTGACCGTCTTGAGTTGCATTTTGTGGGCGCCAAAAAAGTCGGCGAGGTTGAGTTCGGTCGTTGTGCCCTGCTGCACGCACACGGCTGCGCCATTGAGCTCGAGCGCGGAATTTACCTTAAGCGCCTTGCGCACCATGAAGCCCTGGCCGTCATAATAATTGACGCCGATGAAGTTGAGGCCGAGCGAGGTGTCTCGCGACGACGTCCACGTCGTGTTACGCGCAAGAACATCAATCTCTCCGGATTGCAACGCTGTGAAGCGATCCTTGGCCGATAGGGGTACGAACTTCACCTTTTCGGCATCGTTGAGCACCGCAGCCGCGATCGCCTTGCAAAAATCGACGTCGAGTCCAGTCCATTTCCCCTGTGCGTCAGGAAGCCCGAAGCCAGCAAGCGTGCCATTGCTGCCGCAATTGAGCATTCCCCGATCCTTCACCGCTTTGAGCGTCTGAGCCGATGCGCTTTGGGCGGCAATGGCGAGCAGCAATGCAAGTACCGTTGTGAATCGCTTCATGTGGCTGTTCCTTCAACACTCATCGGAGCGCGGCCCTTCGGAATGCCCAAAATTTCCGTCGCAGAACCTGCCCCCGGCGGTCAAAACTAACGGTTTCAGGCCCCCTCTTGCCCCCGATAGCCCCCTTCTTTCGGCATCTCAGAACGATCAGGTTGCCAGGTCAAGGGGTTGACGCTTGCGTCTTGTAACGACGTATATGTCTGCGTTGCGAATTCGTGCGCATCTCATCGCCGAAAAATGGTATTCCGCCCGCATGACGAAGAAGATCAAGGCACCGATCAAACCTGATACCCGGATCGTTACGTCCGGCCGCGAGCCGGAAAGTTACTTTGGTTTTGTCAATCCGCCGGTCTATCACGCCTCAACACTGCTATATCCCACGGCTGAAGATCAGGTCGCCCATCGCGCCCGCTACAATTACGGACGCCGCGGTACACCCACATCCGAAGCGCTGGAAAATGCATTGCGCGAAATCAGCGGCGAGGCTTGCGCAGGGGTGACCCTGCTGCCGTCCGGGCTGGCGGCAATATCGGCGGCGCTGCTCGCGACCACTCGCGCCGGCGATCATGTGCTCGTCCCCGACAGCGTCTACCGCCCCACTCGAAACTTCTGCAACGGTGTGTTCAAGCGGCTGGGCGTCGATACGACTTATTACGATCCTTTAATTGGCGGAGAAATCGCCAGGCTGTTCAGGCCGAATACCCGGGTCGCTTTCGTCGAAGCGCCCGGCTCGCAAAGCTTCGAAATGCAGGATATTCCCGCTATCGCCCAAGTCGCGCACGAAAAGGGTGCCCTTGTGTTGATGGACAACACTTGGGCCACGCCGCTTTATTTCCCCGCTCTCGAAAAAGGTGTTGATCTCGAGATTCAAGCCGGCACAAAATATATCGGCGGACACTCCGACCTCATGTTCGGCTGCGTGTCCGCAAATGCTGCGACGTTGCCGGCCCTGAAAGACACCGTTTACTCGATGGGACTCTGCGTCGGTCCCGACGACATGTATCTCGCGCTGCGTGGCTTGCGCACGCTCGGCGTGCGGCTCGCCCGGCACTATCAGTCCGGCCTACAGGTGGCGCGCTGGCTTGCGCAACGGCCGGAGATTTTGCGCGTGCTACACCCGGCGCTCGAAAGCGACCCCGGTCATGCCATCTGGAAAAGGGACTTCACCGGTGCGAGTGGCCTGTTCAGTGTCGTCTTCAAACCGACAAGCGAGCAGTCGGTCCAGGCGTTCTTGAATGCGCTGACGCTGTTCGGTCTTGGCTTTTCATGGGGCGGCTTCGAGAGCCTGGCGATATTGTTCGACTGCACCGAGTACCGGACCGCTACCAAATGGGCCCCAGGCGGTCCGACGATCCGCCTCCACATCGGCCTGGAAGATCCCGAGGATTTGCTTGCCGACCTTACGCGGGGATTCGCGGCCATGGCCTCCGTGGCAGGCCGGGCCTCGTAGTTCGCAGCCCGGCCACCTGCTCAATTTTATGCCGCCGCCGAGGTGCTTCCGCTGCGCATCACGAATTGCAGATTGCGCAAATATACAAACACACCGAACGCTTGCCCCAGGACGAAGACGGGATCTTTCCGGTACAGCGCATAGCCAAGCAACATCAATCCGCCGCCGATGGAAAAAACCCAGAAGGCGGTCGGAACGACGCTTTTGCCGGCACGCTCCGATGCAATCCATTGCACCACAAAACGCATGGCGAACATCGCCTGGGCCACGTAGCCGACCAGAATTCCCCAATCCGCATTGCCAATGAATACATCGTGCAGGTAGCCGCCCACGGCGTTTGCTATATCGACCAGCATTTGTCATTTCCTTCAGTAACGCGGGGACCAAAATCGGTTTCCATTGCCGATTCCGGTCAAGAACATTTTCGACAGTCGCGTGCTAATCCTCGATTTCGGGAATTCGCTTCTTGCGCCGGATCAGCCACCACACGCCAGCAAGATCTAGAATGCCAACCCACAAGCGGTCCCACATTCCATAGTTTGAAACGCCGTGGGCGCGCGGGCGATCCACGACGTCGACATATCCAATGGTGAAGCCCTCTCGGCGGACAAGCGCCGGAAGAAACCGGTGCAGACCGTCAAAATAGGGCAGCCTGAGAAGGATGTCGCGGCGGAATGCCTTCAATCCGCAGCCGGTATCCCGAGTCCCGTCGCGCAGCACGGCGCCGCGCACCAAGTTGGCGATACGTGATTGGAATTTTTTGAATCCGCTTGCCTTGCGGCCCACGCGTTGCCCCGCGACCAGGCCAACGCGTGGCGCGCCTTGTTCTAGGGTGCGGACAAGGGCGGGGATAAAGGCGGGATCGTTTTGGCCGTCACCGTCAAGCGTTACGACAATGGCGGCGCGCGATTCAGTCACGCCGGTTCGGACCGCGGCCGATTGGCCGCAGGACTTTTTGTGGCGAATGCGACGGAGCCAGGGACGCTCCTTCATCAGTCGGTCCAGCTCGGCACCGGTGCCATCGTTCGACCCATCGTCGACATAAATGACTTCAAATACCCAATGCCCGTTCAATGCATCGGCAATCTCCGCAACCAGTGGAGCGATATTGCCGGCCTCGTTCCGAACGGGCACCACGACGGAAACCGTCGGATTGGTCGTAGTCATAAAGCGATGTCTTATGGGTCCAGAAGGCCGCGGGCAACCGCCTTGATGCGCCTGGGCGACGGTCCCTGGAATTGATGGATCTTGCCGTCCGGACCGATCGAAAAACCGAGCCCACGATCGGCAAAATAGCGCCGAACCAACATGGCTCCGGCAATCCCGACCAACGCGCCCGCGAGCACGTCGCTCGGATAGTGTGCAATCACCATCGGGCGGCTGATGCAGATCAACACGGCATAGACCAATAATATTGTACGGGCGCGCGGCCATAGGGTGCCGAATGCCACGAATACGGCGAACGCTGTCGTGGCGTGGCCGGACGGCATTCCCGCATAGGCAGGCACCCACGCGAACGGGCTGAACAGAAGGGGATCAAGGCTCCCGCCGACATACGGCCGCGCGCGTCCGATTATCCTTTTGACAATGGTGGCAAAAAGGCTTGGCACGGCGATGGCCATGAACAGAAAACCGACGCGCACCATGATTACCGCGAGCACGCGTTGCGAAAATGGCGTCAGCACCGGTGGCAAGGCAGCAAGCACCAGGAACAGGAGGCCAAGCGGCCAAAGAAACCATCCCGATTTTCCGAATTCCGTGATCTCATGAAAGACAGAAATGATCCAGCGAGGCACGTGGGCGACACCCCGGATAACGGCTGCGTCGAGCGTGAACATTGACACAAGAACAGCCACCGCTATGCCGCCCATGACGGCAAGCGCGCGGCTGCTAAACCACGGAATTTGTCGCTGTCCCAACCGCGACGGCCGAGCCAAAAGGCTTATCGCCATCGTGAGATTCGGCACGCAGCGACGCAATGTCGATATCGCCGTCCCTTCCTGACGATTCAATCCGTTTATCGAGCTCATTCGTTCGCCTGTGACCGGAAGATAGACAACGATATGGGTTTTCCGGTGTTGATATTGTAGGCCTGCACGCGTCGCACAAGCGAGTAGCGCAATCCCATCGATTCCGCGCTTTGGACAAAACTGCGCTCGCTGCGAGCGTCGATCAAAGCGAAGTGGCATGGTTTTGAGCGCAGGAAATCCGCCGCACCGGCCCCGTCCGTGAATCTGGTTTCCGTTCCGAGAAGAAACACAAGGCTTGGTTCCTGATAGCCATATGTCGAGGCTACGCGAGGCCGCTCGCAATCAGCCGCACGGATCTCCTCGGCGATGAGCGCGCTGGGGAACAACGAGGGCAACTGCGGAATTGTGATGGCGTAGACAGTGATCGCCATGAATATTGACGCCGCCATGGCGCGCAGCAGCGAGCGTTCAGCGCCATCCGCTTCATAAAGCCACCAGGCAAACAAGCCGAAGATCACGCCCACGGCCGAAAATGGCCACGCGGCCAGACCGAGCTCGCGGCCGAACATGATGAAAAGGACCAGCACGCCAATCGCGATAGCGGCCGGAAAAAGAAACCAGCCAATAGTGCCGCGCGCCATCCAGCGCTGTTTGGATACGCCGTAAGGCTCGACAATCCCTGCAATCAGGATAGCAATGGCGGGATAAAGCGGCAGGACGTAGTGTGGCAGCTTGGTCATGACCGCTTCGAACACGAGCCACGACGGCAGCAGCCAGGCAAGCAAGAAACGGGCGCCAGGCTCTTTACGCGACTTCCAGACAACCGATGCCGCCAACACCGCCAACACGGCGCCGGGCCAAAAGGTCACCCAGAACAGCAGCAGATAATAACCGGGCGGCGCGCCGTGAGCCTCCTGGCCGCTCGTCACCTTGTCGAGCATATCGTGGCCAATAGACTGCACGAAGAAATTGCCGCCCGACTTTGCAGCAATTGCGATGAACCACGGAGAGGCCAGAAGGAGCAGCCAGAGAAGACCTGGGACCGGCCGCAGCGACCACAGCAACTGCAGCGAGCGGTCGACGGCGCACAATACCGCGGCCGTAAGACCGACAAACATCAGTATCAAAGGGCCTTTGAGCAGCACGCCCGCGGCTATCGCGGTCCACAAGATCGCCGGCTGCTGCCATCCGATTTTTACTTCAGGCTCGCGCTTGCTCGCGAGATAAATGCGCGCAAATGCCCCCATCGCCGCGACCGAGGCCAACAACAGCATGGCATCCGTCTTGGCGAGCCGGGCTTCCACCCCGAGTAGGACCGAACTCGCCATCATCAATGCGGCGAGAACCGCGGCGCGGCGGGGAGCAAAGGCAAGTGCCGCCCAATAGGTCAGAAGAACGGCAAACGTCGCGCCCGCAAGCGAGGGCAATCGATAGATCCAGATGCTGTTGCGCGCTTGCGGCACACCAAGCGTCTCACTCGCCTTCACGGCAGCCGCTTGCAGCCAGTAGATTCCAACGGGTTTCTTGTATCGGACCTCGGTCTGAAACCGAATGTCGACAAAATCATTCGTTTCCAGCATCTGCTTTGTGGCTTGAGCAAAACGCGCCTCATCGCGATCGATCGGCGGAATCTGGAAAAAACCCGGTAGAAACGCGAGAAGCGAAAATGCTACAAGGAGCCCGATGGCGCGCCAATGCGACGCCACGGCAAAATCAAGCGCCGCAGAGAGGCCGCGCTGCAAATCGATCGACGGACGTGCTTCGCCGGTGGCTGTGCTCACGCTTTAAAGCCTCGGTTGACAAATCGGTCGGGATAATAGGCCCAACAATCCGCCATGTGGCGATCTGCCAGGGTCCGGCCGAGGACGGCCAGGCTGTCGGCTTCCGTATTGCGATCGCCGGCTCGATGGTAAGCGATATAGGCGGCGGTCGAGCCACGATCGAGCAGCAGCGCCTTTTCGCGATCATCGCGCGGCTTGATTTGCAGGATGGTGCGGGAAAGTGGGAGCCACGTGCCAGCGTCATCGGGCGCCACTGTGAGAACTTGACCGAGAACCAGCATGCCCGTTCTGAAATCGTTTTTCTGGAAGGCCGCGTCGGCATCGCGACGTAAGGCCGCTGCCGCCCTGCTCACGACGCCTGCATCGCCCTTGATCTGCGCCTCGAGCTTGATTGCGGCCTCCTCCAGCGCCACTTGCTTGAATGGCTTGTCGGCCGCGATCACCGCGGTCATGGCAAGGCCGAGAGCCGCGGCGGCGAGGCCGGCGCGAACAAAGCGAAGCATGGGGATGGTCCTCCGGAGGCAGCGGATCGCCGCGAACTGCATTTCAAGTCCCGATGGTGTCGAGCACATGGCCGGGGCCAGGCGACACGGCGAGCATGCCGCGCATTTCCCGAAATTGATACGAGGTCAGATGGCTCAGTTGATATCTTCGGAGGACGTGGCACCAATAGGGAATTCTCGTAAGAACCTCATCTTCCAGCGGAATTCTGGATGGAATAGTCCCGTTCCACGTGATGGTCTAGGATGGGCGTTGCCGCTGTCCAGAGATTTTGAGGGCACATCCTTGCTCGGCATCTTTGCACGGTGTGTTGCGGCGGCTAAACCCAGTGCGTCGACCCCGTAGCTCAGCCGGATAGAGCATCAGCCTTCTAAGCTGAGGGTCGCTGGTTCGAATCCAGCCGGGGTCGCCACCTAAAAAAATTTGTCGTTTGGTTTCCATTACTTGCTTCCAGTTTTGTCCAGCCGGGTCGGAAGGTTGGACAATTTCTGTTCGCGTTCCGCCCTTAGTTGAAGCTCGAGCGCCTGGCGGGAAAGCCGTCGCTGATCTGCGCCGCGTGTGTACCTGTCCAATTCTGATTGCGACCGATGTCCGCCGGATGCCTTGAGTTGTTCGGCGCTGGCCC
>DASXST010000104.1:0-12308 GCA_036505835.1 Pseudolabrys sp.
GTGGATACAAACTCGCTCAATTTGAAGAGGCACAACGTAAATTTAACGTCGCAAGCGATGCCGAACCCAAACGCGGACACCTGCGACTCATCGCCCCCTCCTCGGATTAGCCGTCACACGCGTCACACCGTCACCATGATCAACAGAGCGGAATGGCTCTCACTGCAACATGCGACATGCGGCGCTTCCTGGCCTGGTTGTGAGCAGCTAAGTCACTGGGGCGGGAGGATTCGAACCTCCGTATGGCGGAATCAAAATCCGCTGCCTTACCACTTGGCTACGCCCCAACAGTACCGGAGAGCCGCACCGAACATTTGCATGCGGCGGCCGGACCATAGCGGTGCGGCCCAGCCCGATCAACGTCCACGATCCATATAAATAAGAAGCAAAAGCGTGCGTTGACCAGCCTTGAACCGAGGCTAGATTAGCTGGCCATGAGCTACCATGCTCCCCTCGCCGATATCGCCTTCACGCTCAAACATGCCGCTGGCCTGAAAAACGCGCTGGCTGAAGGAATCTACGGCGACCTCGATGAGGGAACGGTCGATTCCATCCTGGCAGAGGCCGGCCGCTATGCGAGCGATATGATTGCACCCCTCAACAGTGTTGGTGACAAGTTCGGCACGCCCTTCAAGGATGGCAAGGTCACCACGCCGCCTGGCTGGAAGGACGCCTACACCGCATGGGCCGCAGCGGGCTGGAATGGCCTCACGGCGCCGGCAGATTGGGGCGGCCAGGGGCTACCGCATGCCGTAAATGCCGCCTGCATCGAGATTTGGAATTCGGCCTCAATGGCCTTCGGCATCGGGCCGGTGCTGACGATGGCCGCCATCGATGCGTTGCATGCCTATGGCAGCGACGCATTGAAAAAGGAATATCTCTCAAAGCTCATCAGCGGCGAATGGATGGGCACCATGCAGCTCACCGAGCCGCAAGCCGGATCGGATGTCGGGGCCCTGCGGAGCAAGGCCGAGCGCGCAAGCGACGGCACATACCGCATTACGGGATCAAAAATCTTCATCACCTACGGCGAGCACGACCTGACCGACAACATTATTCATTTCGTTCTCGCCCGCTTGCCTGACGCCCCCACGGGAACCAAAGGCATTTCCCTGTTCCTGGTGCCGAAAGTCATGGCAGACGGCGCACTCAATGACGTGCGCGCGCATTCGATCGAGCACAAGCTGGGCATCCACGCCTCGCCGACCTGCACCATGGTGTATGGCGATCGGACTGGTGCCGTTGGCTACCTCATCGGTGAAGAGAACAACGGCATGGCGTGCATGTTCACCATGATGAATCGGGCGCGGCTTGCAGTCGGCTTGCAGGGGGTCGGGATCGCCGAGCGCGCGACACAGCAAGCCCTCGCCTATGCGCGAGAGCGCAAGCAAGGCCCGGCCGGCGCAATCATCGCCTATCCGGATGTCAAACGAATGTTGCTCACGATGCGCACGCTGACCGGAGCCGCGCGTGCGATCTGTTATGCAACTGCGATCGCCATCGACCGCTCGTTGCGGGCCAAAACGGATGCCGCGCGCAAAAGCGCGCATGAGCGGGCTTCCCTGCTCACGCCAGTCGCCAAGGCTTTTTCAACCGACATCGGCACCGAGGTCGCTTCGCTCGGCATCCAGGTGCACGGCGGCATGGGTTACATCGAGGAAACCGGTGCATCGCAACACTTTCGGGACGCCCGCATTGCGGCGATCTACGAAGGAACCAATGGAATCCAGGCCCTCGACCTGGTGACACGAAAAGTCCCGCTCGAAGGGGGCAATACCGTCGGACTCTATATTGAGGAGCTGCGGCGCACCGTGACATCAATTCGATCGAGCAATGCACCGGGCTTCGGACAGGCAGCGGCGCGGCTGGGCGATGCTGTGGACAGCCTTGAACGTGCGACGCGGTGGTTGATTGCGCAGAAATCCTCCGATGCCGCGCTAGCCGGCGCGACGCCCTATCTGCGGCTCTTCGGCAGCGCCGCGGGGGGCTGCATGCTGGCCGAGGATGGGCTCGCTTCGCTCCGCGCCGGCGACGGCGCCGGGCGTACCGCTTTGGCAAGGTTTTTCGCCGAGAATATCGCGATCCAGGCGAGCAGCCTTGAACGTACCATCACCGAAAGCGCAGACAGCGTCACTGGCGGGCAGGCAGCACTCGCAGAGTAACGACGAGGAGACATAAGTCAGTGTCACTGAAAGGAAATACTCTCTTCATCACCGGTGGCTCACGCGGAATCGGCCTCGCGATCGGGCTGCAGGCCGCGGCAGAAGGCGCCAACATCGCCATAGCCGCAAAGACTGTCGAGCCGCATCCAAAGCTTGAAGGCACGATACACACCGCCGCAGCCGAAATAGCCAAAGCCGGCGGACGAGCGCTGCCACTGGCTGTTGATGTGCGCGACGATGCGGCCGTTCAAGCCGCGCTCGATGAGACTGCGGTTAAATTCGGCGGCATCGATATCCTGGTGAATAACGCAAGCGCAATTCAGCTCACGCCGACCACTGCAACCGACATGCGGCGCTACGATCTGATGCAGCAAATCAATGCGCGCGGCTCTTTCATGGTGTCCAAATTTGCAATTCCATATCTCATGCGCGCGGCGAACCCGCACATACTCATGTTGTCCCCTCCCCTCGACATGGCTGAAAAGTGGTTCGCACCGCATACCGCGTATTCGATGGCAAAGTTCGGCATGAGTCTCGCGGTTCTGGGGCTTGCAGGCGAATTGCGCGGGAAAATCGCAGTCAATGCTTTGTGGCCGCGCACAACGATCGCGACCGCCGCGATCAGGAACCTGCTCGGCGGCGATGCGATGATGCTGCGCTCGCGCAAGCCCGCCATCCTCGCCGAGGCTGCCTGCCGCATTTTCCGGAAGCCCAAGACTTTTACGGGGAACTTCCTGATTGACGACACATTCCTCGACGCAGAAGGCATCCGTGATTTTGATCAATATCGCGTCGACCCGAGCCAGCCACTGCAGGTGGACTTCTTCGTGCCGGATACCATTCCACCGCCGAATGGCGTCAGTCTGGACGCAAAATCGCGATAGGCACTTCCACGAACGCTTGTGAGTGTTTAAGTCTGGACGATGTCTACCATTCTCCTCAGTCACCGGGCCTGCCTGAACCATCTGACGCCCGCTGGTCATCCGGAGCGTCCGGACCGTTTGCGCGCCATCGAACAGGCATTGGAAGACGAAAAGTTTCAGGCTCTCGCCCGTGTTGAAGCTCCGCGCGGGCCAGTCGAGATCATCACCTTGTGTCATCCGGTGGAGTACGTCGAAGCCATTCGTGAAGCTTCGCCGGCTGAAGGCCTGGTACGGCTTGATGCCGATACGGCAATGTCGCCTGGCAGCTACGAGGCGGCATTGCGCGCAGTCGGCGGCGCCAAGCTGGCGGTCGACGAAGTCCTGGCCGGCAAGGCGGAGAATGCCTTCGTTGCTACCCGTCCTCCGGGACACCACACCGAGACGGCGCGGCCTATGGGCTTCTGTCTTTTCAACAATGCCGCCATCGCGGCGCGCTATGCGCAGAAGACACACGGTCTTGAACGCGCGGCCATCGTCGACTTCGACGTGCATCATGGCAACGGGTCACAGGACATTTTCTGGTCAGACAAGAGCGTGATGTACTGCTCGACACATGAGATGCCACTTTATCCGGGTACGGGCGCGGTCGGCGAGCGCGGAGAATTCAACACCATCGTCAATGCACCTCTCTCCGCGGGCGACGGCGGCGATGCTTTCCGCGAAGCTTTCGAAACGGCAGTTCTGCCGCGCCTGCGCGAATTCAAGCCAGACATTCTGATCATTTCAGCGGGCTTTGATGCCCACACTCGCGATCCGCTCGCAAACCTTAATCTTGTCGAAGCGGACTATTCCTGGGTTACCAAAAAACTGATGGAGATTGCCGACGCAAGCGCCAAGGGACGCGTGGTTTCCTTGCTTGAAGGCGGTTACGACTTGCAGGGATTGTCACGTTCCGTCGCCGCCCATGTGACAGCGCTGATGCACGGCTAGAGAATACGCGCTATCTTGCAATTCGCCTTTTCTATGCACGAATCGCCGGATCCAGACATGGCCGAAAACAATAATGCCGACGTGAAGAAAATGCCCTTCGAACGGGCAATCGAAGAGTTGGAATCGATCGTCAAGCGCCTGGAAGAAGGCAAGGTCCCGCTCGAGGAGTCGGTTGCGATCTACGAACGCGGCGAGGCGCTGAAGACACGATGCGACGAATTGCTTCGTCAGGCGGAAGCACGAGTAGACAGGATCACTCTTGATGCCAACGGCAGACCTACAGGCAGCACGCCGCTGGACGTCGACTGATAAGAGCACCATTTGACAACGGATTTCCGAGTAAATCGCGGAATAAGAAAGCCCTTGGTGGAATTGCCCGCGATGGCGATTTTGGTGTAAGTCACCTGCCCGGTCGGTCCTGCGTCACCGGCGCGGACCTGTTGTTTTCCAGTTCGTTGGAGTTGTTCGTGACCGAGAATTCCAAGACACCCCTGCTCGACCGCATCTCGCTGCCGCGGCACCTGAAGAACCTGTCGCCCGACCAGCTCAAGCAGCTTGCGAATGAGCTGCGTTTTGAGACCATCGATGCCGTCGCCAAAACCGGCGGCCATCTCGGCGCGGGTCTCGGAGTCATCGAACTCACGGTTGCCTTGCATTCTGTGTTTGAAACTCCGGCCGACAGGCTGATCTGGGACGTCGGACACCAGAGCTATCCGCACAAGATTTTGACCGGCCGCCGCGACCGCATTCGAACGCTGCGCCTGGGTGGAGGATTGTCAGGCTTCACCAAGCGTGCCGAGAGCGAGTACGACCCGTTTGGGGCCGCCCATTCATCCACATCCATCTCCGCCGCGCTGGGCATGGCGGTCGCGCGCGACCTCGAGGGCAGGAAACACAACGTTGTCGCGGTTATCGGGGATGGAGCAATGTCGGCCGGTATGGCCTACGAAGCCATGAATAATGCCGGTGCCCGCAGTGAACGATTGATCGTTATTCTCAATGACAACGATATGTCGATCGCGCCACCAGTCGGCGCCATGTCGGCATACCTCGCGCGGCTGATCTCCGGCAAAACCTATCGGACGTTGAGGGATATCGGGAAGCAATTGGCCCGCCATCTTCCGAAGTTCTTCGAGGAAAAGGCCGGACGCGCCGAAGAATTCGCGCGAGGGTTCTGGACGGGTGGCACGCTGTTCGAAGAGCTGGGCTTCTATTACGTCGGTCCGATCGACGGTCACAACCTCGACCATCTGCTTCCCGTCTTGCGCAACGTACGTGACGCTGAAGCAGGCCCGATTCTCGTCCACGTGGTCACCCAGAAGGGAAAGGGTTACGCGCCAGCCGAAACATCCGCTGACAAGTATCACGGCGTGGTCAAATTCGATGTCGCGACCGGGACTCAAGCAAAGTCCAAAGCCAATGCTCCACAATATACAAAGGTCTTCGCCGAGAGCTTGATCAAAGAGGCGCGCAAGGACAGCAAGATCGTCGCCATCACGGCTGCAATGCCGTCCGGCACCGGTCTCGACCTGTTCGAAAAAGAGTTTCCCAGCCGCTGCTTCGACGTAGGCATTGCCGAACAACATGCCGTAACTTTCGCCGGCGGTCTCGCCGCGGAAGGATTCAAGCCATTCGCCGCGATCTACTCCACGTTCCTGCAACGGGCCTATGACCAGGTCGTGCACGATATTGCCATCCAGCGCCTGCCAGTGCGCTTCACAATCGATCGCGCGGGCTTAGTGGGCGCGGACGGGCCAACCCATGCCGGCGCTTTCGACGTCACCTATCTGGGCTGTCTGCCCGGATTCGTCCTGATGGCGGCAGCAGATGAGGCAGACCTGGTACACATGGTGGCAACGGCAGCCGCAGTCGACGATCGTCCAAGTGTTGTGCGATATCCCCGCGGTGAAGGACTTGGGGTGCCGATGCCGGCGGAAGGCACACCGCTCGAGATCGGCAAGGGCCGCACCCTGCAGGAGGGCGATAAGGTCGCGCTGTTGTCTTACGGCGCCCGGCTTGGCGAATGCCTGGCGGCAGCCAGGCAGCTCAAGGCGCTCGGCCTCTCGACTACGGTCGCCGACGCAAGGTTCGCCAAACCTCTCGATGTCGAACTCGTTTCGCGCCTGGTGCGCGAACATGAAGTGCTGATTACGATCGAGGAAGGCTCAATCGGCGGATTCGGCACGTACGTTCTGCAAACCTTGGCCGAGCAGGGAGCGCTTGATCAGGGCCTTCGCGTGCGCTGCATGGTTCTTCCCGATCAGTTCATCGATCAAGACACGCCGGCCGCAATGTATGCGGCGGCGGGCCTCGACGCCCGTGCCATAGTTGCGAAGGTGTTTGAAGCTTTGGGCAAAAACGCCGGCGCCGAGACCGTCAAGCTGGCTTGAAGTCGTTATAGTCTTCTCTTACGGGGTACTTTCTTTCCTTTTCTGCGTGCCTCGGAGAGACCGATTGCTATGGCTTGCTTGCGGCTCTTGACCTTCCTGCCGCTCCGCCCACTTTTGAGTGTGCCTCTCTTGCGTTTCCGCATTGCGCGCTCCACGTCTTTCGAAGCGCCTCTTGAATATCTACGTGCCATACTGCTTCTCCTCAGAACGACAATAATGGCAGCCGTTGCAGGTGCTAGCGGCGCCACGCAGGTAACAGTCGTGCGCGGAACATTGTTCCCGCGAGAAGTTCATGCAATGCGTCGAGGAATTGATCTTTGAGCACGCGACAACGCGCCGATCGCCTGCTGGTCGAGCGCGGTCTGTTTGACAGCCGCGCCAAAGCACAAGCCGCCATTGCGGCGGGCCTCGTCACTGCCGATGAACGAATTGTACGCAAGCCTTCGGAAGAGATTCGGGTCGATGCGACGTTACGGGCCGACGCAGCATATCCTTATGTCTCGCGGGGCGGTGTCAAACTGGCGGCGGCGCTGGATCATTTTCGCTTTGATCCCAAAAACCGTGTTTGTCTTGATGTCGGTGCCTCGACGGGCGGCTTTACCCAGGTGCTTATTGATCGCGGCGCGCGGCGCGTTTACGCGGTCGATGTCGGTCATGGGCAGATGGATAAATCTTTGCGCACAAGGCCAAACATTACTTGCATCGAAGACACCGATATCCGCTCGCTCTCTTCTGCCCGGCTCGATGAAGCACCGGAACTTGTTACCGTCGATCTCAGCTTCATTTCTCTCAAACTGGCGCTGCCGCCGGCGATTGCGCTCGCCAAAATTCCCGCAAAGCTTGTTGCGCTGATCAAGCCGCAATTCGAAGCCGGCGCCCGCGCCGCGAAGAAGGGCGTCATTCGCGATAAAGCCGTGCATGCCAGTGTTTGCGATGACATCGGCAGGTTTGTTGCCGGGCTCGACTGGCGGGTGCTCGGCATCATTCCCTCGCCCATTCATGGTGGCGACGGCAATGCCGAGTTCCTGCTGGGGGCCGCGCGTGACTGAGCGTCTCAACATCGTCCGCCTCGGTTATCGTGGAGATGGTGTCGCCGACACGCCCGAAGGTCCGGTCTACGTGCCATTTACGCTGCCCGGGGAGACGGTCACGGTCGAACCGGTAGCCGGCCCTCCGGATCGCCGCCATCTGGTGCATGTCGACAAGCCGAGCCATGAACGCAGCACGCCGGTTTGCAAACATTTCGGTGTCTGCGGCGGCTGCTCGCTGCAACACTGGTCGCTGGCGGAATATCACCTATGGAAGCGCTCGCTCGTGGGGGAGGCCCTGGCGCAGGCAGGCGTGGTCGCTCCGGTCGACGACCTCATTGATGCTCATGGCACCGGCCGCCGCCGTGCCGTGCTGCACGCTCGGCGCGGCAATCGCGACGTTCTGGAGGTTGGCTTCACGGCTCCGCGCGCCCATCACGTGGTCGCGATCGACGCTTGCCCCATTTTGGCGCCTGGTCTGCGCGGCGCCATTCCGGCGGCGTGGGCAATTGCCCAAACGCTAAAGCCGGCCCACAAGCCTCTGGATATCCAGACGACTGCAACCGATTCCGGCCTCGACGTCGACGTGCGTGGCACTGGCGCGCTCGGGGCCGACCGGCTGGCTGCGCTTGCGCGTGTCGCCGAAGCTCACGATCTTGCCCGTCTCACGCGCCATGGTGAACTCGTGGCCCAACAAACCCAGCCGCTTTTGCAGATTGGCCGATCCCCTGTCCCATTGCCGCCTGGTTCATTCCTGCAGGCGACAGCCGAAGGCGAAGCAACGCTGGCGCGGCTGGTGGCCGGTCACATCGGGAAAGCCAAGCGTGTTATCGACCTTTTTTCCGGGATTGGGACTTTTGCGTTACGCCTCGCCGAGCAAGCGCGCATCACTGCGGCGGATAGCGATGCGGATGCCATAAAGGCGTTGGAGCGTGCGGCAGCGGGCACACCCGGGCTTAAGCCGATCGATGCGCAGGTGCGCGATCTTTTCCGGCGTCCGTTCGTGGCGAGCGAATTGAAGATGTTCGACGCGGTTGTGTTCGACCCGCCGCGCCAGGGAGCCGTGGCGCAGGCACGCGAGCTTACAAAAAGCACGGTACCGGTTGTCGTCGCAGTATCCTGCGATGCGGCGACTTTTGCTCGTGATGCAAGAATCTTGATTGACGGCAATTACAAGCTCGACCGTGTCACCCCGGTCGATCAATTCCGTTATTCACATCACGTAGAGATCGTCGCAAAGTTTCAGAAGTGACGCGCACTTCCTGCTGCTTTACTGATAGTCGATGCCTCCGCCCCAGCGTTCCTGCCACAGCCGTTCGCCGATTGTGCACGAGATCCGAGGGGCTTTCGACGCGGCGGGAAGTATTCTCGCCTCCGGCTGTCGGCCGGCAACTTCCAGCACGAGTTTCGTTCGCGTTGCCTCGATGAACTTCTCCCGCTCGCGAATCGGTATGACAAAAGAACCAGGTCCGCCGATGACGCAATCCTCGTAGTAGACATCGAGGTCCTCAAGATCCATCGTCCCGGCGTAGGGCCGCTTGAGCATGATTGGCAGACCATTGATCGTGATGCCGGCAGCCAACACTTCATCGCGGGTCGGCACGACCGGCGGACCGGCATTATTGGCGCCGTCGCCGGACACATCGATTACGCGGCGCAGACTTTTATAGCCGCTGTCGTCGAACAGCGGCTGGGCAAAGCGAAGCGCGCCCGAGATTGAGGTGCGCGAAGCGCGCCGGTATGGCGCGCGCGCGATCTCGGCGGCGACCGCATCAGCAGCCTCCGGTCCGTCGATCAACCGCCAAGGCATTGCGATCTTCTGGTCGAATTGGCCCGCCCATTCAAAATAAGTGATCGCTATCTTGCCATATGCTCCCTGGCGCAACGCCTGCAGGAATTCTTTCGAAGTGAGCGCGAGAACATAGCCCTCTCGTTGTAGTGCCTGCTCGTCCGGGTCCATGGAGTAGGACACATCCACGGCGATCACGAGTTCCAGATCGACCGGGATTGCGCCTGGGCGCATATCCGCGAAATGCCGTGTGGTCGGCGCGGCTGGTCCTGCGGGCCCGAGAGTCAGGGCGGCGATGGCCACCGCGATGGTCAGATTGCGCGAACCTGTGCCCATGGCCGAATGCTGGCATGATGCACAGGCGAAAAAAAGGCCTTGGACTCTGTTTTGGTTGCTTTCGATCGGCGAGCCGCTTTCGAAGCTTCGATCAGTTTTCAATCGGCTCGGTCGATACGATCTCGATGTCAAAGCCACCAAGGCCCACGTAGGTTCGCTTGCTGGAGGTCAGTAGCCTGATCGAAAAAATTCCGAGATCCTTGAGGATCTGGGCACCGAGCCCGATTTCCCGCCACTGCCTCGAACGTGCGACATCGGCACCGGTGTCGCCTTCGTGCGGAATTTCAGCGACCGGAACGCCCGCTGTGCCATCGCGCAGGAACACGATCACTCCCCGGCCGGTTGTCTTGAACCGTTTGAGCGCAGCGTGGATCGGCTTTGCGCCGCCAAACACATCGCCGATGACGTCGGCCCGATGCAGCCGCGCCAGGACGCCTTTGCCATCAGCGATATCGCCGTAGACAAAGGCCATGTGATGGACGCGGTCGAAAGGCGTTACATAGGCATAACCCTTGAGCGTGCCGATTTCCGAAGCGACATGAAATTCGCCGACCCGTTCGACCAGTTTGTCGCGGCTCTGTCGATAGGCAATCAGCTCGGCGATCGAGACCTGCATCAGCCCGTGTTTTTTCGCAAAAGCGGCTACCTCAGGACCGCGCATTACCGAGCCGTTGTCGTTCATCAGCTCTGCCAGCACGCCGACCGGCGGCAACGACGCGAGCCGGCACAGGTCGACACAGGCTTCCGTGTGCCCGGAGCGCATCAGCACGCCACCCTCGCGCGCGACGAGCGGAAACACGTGGCCTGGGCGCACGAAATCCGAAGCGCCGCTGTTGTCGTTGGCGAGCGCGCGCACCGTGTTGCAACGCTCCTCGGCTGAAATGCCGGTGGTCAGTCCGTGTCGGACGTCGACAGAGACGGTGAAGGCGGTGCCGAGCGGCGTTTCGTTTTCGGCCACCATCGGCTCGAGATGCAGGCGGCGCGCCTGCTCCGCGCCAAGCGGCGCGCAAACAATGCCCGATGTGTTGCGGATGATGAACGCCATCTTTTCGGGTGTGCAATGCGAGGCCGCGACAAACAGGTCGCCTTCATTCTCCCGGTCGTCGTCGTCGGTAACGACCACTATCTCGCCCTTGGCGAAGGCTTTGATCGCGGCTTCGACGCGTTGATGACTGTCGCGCACGGCTCTACCTCGAAGGCGGCGTCACGCGCCCGGCTTGAACGGCCATGCCGTTCCCTCGCCGACCTGGCCACGATGCATCAGATAGTGGTCCGCCAGTACGCATGCCACCATGGCCTCCCCGATCGGCACGGCGCGGATGCCGACGCAAGGATCGTGACGCCCCTTGGTCACTATGTCGGTGTCGCGGCCATAACGATTCACGGTCTTGCGCGGGGTCAGAATCGAGGAGGTCGGCTTGACCGCAAAGCGCGCGACGATTGCCTGCCCGGTCGAGATGCCCCCGAGTATGCCGCCGGCATGATTAGACAGGAACAGCGGCTTGCCGTCGTTGCCCATACGCATCTCGTCGGCATTTTCGATGCCGCTCATGGCGGCCGTTGCGAAGCCATCGCCGATCTCGACACCCTTGACGGCATTGATGCCCATCAGCGCGGCGGCGAGATCGCCGTCGAGCTTGGCGTAAACAGGCGCCCCCAACCCGGCCGGTACCCCTTCGGCAACAACCTCGATCACTGCACCGCAGGATGATCCTGCTTTGCGCACGCCATCGAGATACTCTTCAAAAAATTTGGCCTGCTTGGCGTCGGGGCAAAAGAACGGATTTTTGTCGATCTCATTCCAGTCCCACCGTGCACGATCGATCTTATGCGGGCCCATTTGCACCAATCCGCCGTGAACACTCAGACCGGGCACGATCTTGCGGGCTATTGCGCCGGCGGCGACCCGTGCGGCCGTCTCGCGTGCAGAAGCCCGCCCCCCGCCGCGATAATCGTGGATGCCGTATTTGACGTCATAGGTGTAGCCGGCATGGCCTGGCCGGTATTTATCCTTGATCTCGGAATAGTCCCTGGGACGCTGATCGATGTTTTCGATCAGAAGCAAGATGGGCGTGCCCGTCGTGACCTGCGCGCCCGTCTTTTCGTCGATGAACACGCCGGACATGATCCTCACGGTGTCCGGCTCCTGCCGCTGGGTCGTAAAACGTGACTGCCCGGGCCGCCTGCGGTCCAGCTCGCGCTGGATATCTTCCTGCGAGAGAGGAATCCGCGGCGGACAGCCATCCACCACGCAGCCAATTGCCAGCCCATGGCTTTCGCCAAAGCTCGTAAACCGGAACAGATGACCGAAAGTGTTGAACGACATGACAATTCCGCGTTGGCCGATTTCGTAATGCACGCACCGACGCCGGTCAAATGAGCGGCTAGGTGAGCGTGCCGATTTGCACTTTGTGCTTCATCTTTGTTTTTAGATTCAGCCTTAAAGCGAGCGCGCTGAATGGACATTCACATCGCTGAACGAAGAT
Organism: Pseudolabrys sp.; assembly: GCA_036505835.1. Classification (GTDB taxonomy): domain Bacteria; phylum Pseudomonadota; class Alphaproteobacteria; order Rhizobiales; family Xanthobacteraceae; genus Pseudolabrys. The sequence continues at coordinate 12,045 of DASXST010000104.1, forward strand.
TAATGGCAAGCTGAACATCCGTTAAGCTGCGGAAAAATAAGGCTTTTTTCCATTTTCTCATTGCGGAGCCAACCAGCATCCGCTATGTTTGGTTTGGGGGATTGCCTGGAGTTCAGAATTCCCAGTACCGCTCCCGCCATTCGAGTCCATTCGCCCATTCGTCGCGAGACAGACTCGTAACTTTCTCCGCCCGGCGGCACAAAATACCACTTGTCGTGTTCGCGGGTGGCAATGCGTTTAGGATCGCGGTTGCGCAATTCCGCG
>DASXST010000105.1:0-11138 GCA_036505835.1 Pseudolabrys sp.
GAGGCCACCCATGCAGAGCAGCGACAGGATTCAAAATTGAAAGCTTTTAGTCGTGCGGTCAAAGACGCGCGGGTGACAAATCTTATAAGCGCGCGGGCGTTGGACGACGGGAGCCAACTTATATGGCTTGTCGCCCCGTTCGAGCAGAGCCGTGCGATCTGACGAGGGCAATGCGTTATGGGAATGTAGGGCCAAGCCCTTAGAACCGGACAGGACAGACAGTTCTTAGAGAACTGTCCTGTCCGGTCCGGCCAAAGCGGCCAATTTTGGTGAAAATAAAAAGCCGGTCGTCCGCATCCTCATTCCCGCTCAGCTCCCGGGCTTTTCAGCGCTCGGCATGGAGCGCGAGGGTTTAAAACCGCATCCACGCTGGCGAGGGGTTCGCAGCACACCTCTCCTCCTTTATGCCGGTGCGTGCCTGGCAATCATGCCCTCTTCTTTCATCCGTCGTTCAAGGGTGTGCGGGAGGATCTTTGAGCAACCGTGCCGGTGTCGGTTGATCCCGCGATGTATCGAATGCGGGAGGCTAAAAACAGAACGGATTCTGGAAAATGACTGGAAAATGGCTCCGAGTTGTCTCTCGAATTTGCAGCTAAGTCGTTGAGATAGTTGGTGGGCGCACAAGGACTCGAACCTTGGACCCGCTGATTAAGAGTCAGCTGCTCTACCAACTGAGCTATGCGCCCGGAATTGCTGCGGCTCGTGATCGCCAAGCGGCGGCTTAGCAAAGGCGATTGCCACTGTCTAGCCGCGCCCGACCGAAGTCGCGGACAACAAAAGGAAAAGCCGCCGGCAAATTGACCGGCGGCTTCTGGACGGCGGCGCGTCGGGGAGCGCGTCTCGGTGCCGTCCGCTTGGCGTGAACCTGATTTACAGACGGTCGCCACCCATCATTCCGCGGTCGCCCCCCCGATGGTGGAACATCGGGCCGTGACGGCCGCGCCAGTGTCCGTCCTGACGGGCGCCGAGACGGGCGAGCATGACAAAACGGCGCTTCTGGCTGTCGTCGAGACTTTTGTAGAGCGGACCTGCCGCATCAGCGAGCTTCTTGAGCGCGGCGGCGCGCTGACCCATGGCATCGGCGCGCGTGTTCAGCCGCTCGATCGGATCTTGCGGCCGGTCGCCGCTGGCCCGCGCGGCGTATCGCTCGGAGCGCTGCTTCGCCAACTCACGCAGCGCGCTCTCAACCGCCGGCCAATTTTTTTCCTGCTCAGGCGTCAGCTTCAGCCCCGCATGCAGCGCCGCGATGCGCGCATCGCCGAATGCGGAAATATCCTCAGCGCTCGGGCGCCAGCGCGGTCCGCGCTGGAAATCATCCGAACCCTGTTGGGCATAGACAAGCGAAGAGCCGGCGATCGCAAGTGCGGTTGTGCCGGCGAGAATTGCTTTCCACATGGCCACCTCCAATGGCGATTCCAGCCGCCAAGTAGAGGAGCGATGTTCCACCTTATCAAGTTAAAGTTTGGACAGAGATTACAGCGGCGTAATCTTGATTACGGACATTCAGCGCGAGCGGTAGGGCTCGTCACAACATTCCGAGCACCCGTGGCAGCCAAAGCGACATTTCCGGGATGTACGTAACCATGGCGAGGAAGATCAGCATGGTTACGAGCCACGGCCAGGTCGCAATGGTGAGCTCAGTAATGCCCATGCGCGCGATGCCGGAGGCAACATAAAGATTGAGGCCGACCGGCGGATGGCAGAGACCCACTTCCATGTTCACCGTCATCAGGATGCCAAGGTGAATCGGGTTGATACCAAGGCTGACCGCAATCGGAAACAGGATCGGGGCCGTGATCAGCACGATCGAAGACGGCTCCATGACATTGCCCGCGAGCAGCAGCAACACGTTGACGACCAACAGGAATTCCACCCAACCGATGCCGCTATCCTTTATCCACGCCGTCATCGCCTGCGGAATCTGTTCGCTGGTCATCAGGAACGAGAACAGCACCGCGTTGGTGATGATGTAGAGGATCATCGCGCTCATATTGGCCGAGGCGAGCAACACCTTCGGCACATCGGTCAGCTTCATATCGCGATAGACGAACACCGCCACGACAAAGGCATAGACCGCGCTCATGGCGGCGGCTTCGGTCGGGGTGAAGGCGCCGGTATAGATGCCGCCGAGTACGATGAAGATTAGCAGCAAGCCCCACACCGAATCGCGGAACGCGCGCACCGCCTCCAGCCAGCTCGCCTTTGGCATGCGCGGATAGTTGTTCTTCCACGCGCGGTAGAACGTGGTCATGCCGAGCATAGTGGCCAGGATCAAGCCCGGAAGGACGCCGGCCATGAACAGCTGCGCGACCGAGGCCGAAAGGACGCGCTTGCCCTCGGGATCGAGGGCCACGCTGCCGCCGGTGGCCACCGCGACCAGCACCATCACGATCGAAGGTGGGATCAGGATGCCGAGCGCGCCCGAGGTCGCGATCACGCCAGCGCCGAAGCGTTTCGGGTATCCGTGCTTGACCATGGCCGGAAGCAGGATGGAGCCGATCGCAACCACCGTCGCCGGCGAGGAGCCGGAAATGGCGGCAAATAGCGCGCAGGCAACCACCGCCGCCAGCCCTAATCCACCATACCAGTGGCCGATCATCGAGCTAGCAAAGGCGATCATGCGGCGCGCAACGCCGCCGTGGGTGAGGAAATTGCCGGCAAGAATAAAGAACGGGACCGCCATGATCTCGAAGCTTTCGATGCCGGTGAACAGCTTGAGCGCCACGGCTTCGATCGGCACCGATGTCATCACGAACAGGAAGCTCAGCACCGTGAGGCCGAGAGCAATCGAGATCGGCATGCCGGTGAGCATCAGCGCGATCAGCAGGCCGAAGATGATGGCGCTGTTCATCGGGCGACATCCCTCGCTGCGGCGGGGCTTTCAACGACCCCCTCGACATGGCCGGGATCGTGATGCGGCAGCTCGCCGGTGCGCCAGAATGCCCAGGCGACCTGGAGAAAGCGGAAGCACATCAGGTAGGAACCGAGCGGCACGCAGAGGAAGATGATCCAGCGCGGCATCTCCATGTCGGGCGAAACCTGGTCGGTGGGGTAAAGCTCGATCACGAACTTCGCACCCATGGTGCCGACCACGAAAGTGAACAGCGCGCCGCACAACAGGCCGAACAGCACGACCTTTTTGCGTGGGCCAGGCTCCAACATGTTGACGGCGACGTCGACCCCGACATGGATGCCGGTTCGCACGCCATAGGCAGCGCCGAACTTCGCCATCCACACGAACATGTAGACACATAGTTCCTGCGCCCAGGTCAGGTTGATGTGGTAGACCAGCTGATAGAGAAACGGGACGCCGAGCGCATAGCGCTGCACAACCGCGGCAAAGATCACCAGCGTCGCCGCCGCGATCAGGCTCGCGATCAGGATTTCCTCGAGACGATCGAGAATGCGAAGGAACACTTACGCCTCACGTGCTTGGGGACTTTGACGCGTCCCCGCAGCGGGCGACCCCGAATTAACGACGTGCCCCACGGCACCCGTCTCACGTCGATTGACGCTCTGGAATCCCCCACCTGGAAGCAGCGAGCCCCGGCTTAAGGCCGGGGGCTCGCCGTCTATTAGTTGGTCACACCTTGTGTCGTCTTGCGAACGTCTTCGATCAGCTGCTTGCCGACACGGCTGGCCATGTCCTGATAGAGCGGGTCCATGGCCTTTTGCATGGCGGCCATTTCGGCACCTGTCGGATTGATGATCTGGGTTTTGCCAGACTTCTTGATCTCGTCCAACGCTTCCACGTTCTCCGTCTCGGAGATCTTATTGGAGTAAACCGTCGCTTCTTTCATCGCCTTCTCGAGCTGGCCGCGAACATCGGCCGGCAAGTCGTCCCAGAATTTCTTGTTCACGACGACGACATAACCGATGTAACCGTGGTTGGTCAGCGTCGTATACTTCTGCACCTCGTGGAATTTTTGGGTGTACATATTCGACGGGGTGTTTTCCTGACCGTCAACCACGCCGGTCTGCAGCGCCTGATAGACTTCAGAGAACGCCATCACCTGCGGCGTCGCACCGAGCAGACGGAACTGCGCTTCCAGCACCTTCGATGACTGGATGCGGAATTTCAGTCCCTTGTAGTCCTCCGGCATGCGCAGCGCCTTGTTCGCGCTCATCTGCTTGAAGCCGTTGTCCCAATAGGCCAAGCCGATCATGCCCTTCGGCTCCAGAAGCTTGAGCATCTTCTGGCCAATCGGACCTTCGGTGACCTTGCGCAGCGAGGCGAGGTTCGGCAGGAGGAACGGCAGGTCGAACACTTCGAAGTCCTTGACGCCCATCGGGCCGAACTTGGAATTCGACGGCGCCAGCATCTGCACGGCGCCGAGCTGCAGGGCTTCGAGCTCTTCCTTGTCCTTGTAGAGCGTCGAGTTGGGATAAACCTCAACCTTGACCTTGCCGTTGGTGTATTTTTCGGCAAGTTCCTTGAACTTGTCGGCGCCTTTGCCCTTGGGCGTATTTGGCGCCACCACGTGACTGAACTTGATCACGATCGGCGCCTGCGCCGTTGCGGCAACAGGAGCTACGAAAATAGCGGCCGCAGCCGCCACGAGAACCCACTTGCGCATAGACGTCTTCCTCCAGTTGGTCGAAAGAACTCGGCTTTTACCTTGTTTTTCTGCCAGTTAGGGTCGCACTAAACCGGTTCCCCGGCAAGTAGACCTATTGCCAAGGTCACAGGGCTATTGTGAATGCTTAACGTGCGCAAGCGTCTGACGTTGCGCACGTGTTCGTCAAAAGTGGAAAAACCTGCGGCGAAGCGACGCCGCCTCGATTGGTCGCGTGTTCCGATGGAAGTCCTGCGGCGGTTCCCGCTGCGCGGCAACAATCGCTCGCTGGACTATCGCAATGCAGCGACAACAGGCCCGAGACCCATCTCCTGGGCGAGCCCTTGCGCCGCCCTCATCTGCTCATGGTCGAGCGAGGCGACCAGGGGACGCGCCGCGACTGCTAGCCGCTGGATAGCGGCACTATTGAGCACGACAGTCACCACGCGACTGCTGATGCGGCGCACGAGGCTGGTTGATTCAGTCTGTGTCTGCTGTTTGCGCGCGAGATCACGCAATGCTGCTTCTACCGGAGCCCAATGGTGCTCCTGCGCCGGAGTCAATTTCAGCACGCTTTTAATGCGCGCAATGTTGATCGAGGCGGACGAATGTGCCCCGCTAACTTCCATCGCGTGCGCCCGTGGAATATTCGGCAACAAGCCGGTCATCGCGAGCGCGAATACGCCCGCGCAGAGAAGTTTCTTCATTCCGATGAGTCCCCAACAGTTTGAGTGGGTGATGCGCCGGCAGATACCTACGAATTTTGCCGTGAAAGCGAACGAAATGGGGACAAAATGTGATTTTGTGCTTTTACATGGAACAAAGTGCAAAGTTGGTGAACGCCGCCGTCTGTTTTTTCGGACGCGGCGTTCACAAGATGTGACTCTATACTTCAGCCGACATCGGTCGAATGGATTCGGCGCTCGACAGAGGCCGTCTTGCTGCGCTTGCTGGTCAGCTTGTTCAGCGCACCGAGATAGGCCTTCGCGGAGGCCACCAGCGTGTCAAGATCGGCACCCTTGGCGGCAAACGTTCGACCGTTTTCTGCGAGCCTCACCGACACTTCCGCTTGCGCGTCAGTGCCGCCCGTCACCGCATGGACCTGGTAGAGCTCGAGCGTTGCCTCGTGCGGCACCAGGGCGCGTATCGCCTTGAAAATTGCATCCACCGGTCCGTTGCCGGTCGACTGGGTGGTGACATGCTCTCCATCGATATCGAGGGTGAGCGTCGCCGTCTGCGGACCCATGGTGCCGGCGATCACGGTCAACGACAGCACCTTGATGCGGTCGTGGGCGTGCGCGATTTCTTCGTCGACAAGGGCTTCGATGTCCTCGTCATAAATCTGCTTTTTGCGATCGGCCAGCGCCTTGAAGCGAACGAATGCATCCTCAAGCTGATTGCCGGCAAGTTCGTAACCCAGCTCCTCGAGCTTGTGGATGAAAGCGTGGCGGCCGGAATGCTTTCCCATTACCAGGGAGGTCTGCTTCACGCCGACCGATTCCGGCGTCATGATTTCATACGTCTGCGCATTCTTCAGCATGCCATCCTGATGAATGCCGCTTTCGTGCGCGAACGCATTTCGTCCGACGATCGCCTTATTGTACTGCACCGGAAATGACGTGGCCGCCGCGACGAGCTTGGATGCGCGCGTGAGCATGGTGCTGTTGATGCTGCAGTGAAATGGCAGCAAGTCGTTGCGCACTTTCATCGCCATCACGACTTCCTCAAGTGCGGCATTGCCGGCACGCTCGCCGATTCCGTTGATGGTGCATTCGATCTGCCGTGCGCCAGCCTTCACGCCTTCCAGCGAATTGGCGACCGCCATTCCGAGGTCATTGTGGCAGTGGGTCGAGAAGCAAGCTTTGTCGGCGTTGGGAACCCGCGAGCGCAGCATCTCGATGAGCGCAAAATACTCTTCCGGCACCGAATAACCGACGGTGTCGGGAATATTGATCGTGGTCGCGCCCGCATTGATTGCCGCCTCCACGCAACGGCAGAGGAAATCATGGTCGGTTCGGGTGGCATCCTCGGCTGACCACTCGACGTCGTTCGTATAGCCGCGCGCACGCGTGACCTGGGCGATCACCATCTCGAAGACCTCGTGCGGCTCCTTCTGGAGCTTGTATTTCATATGCACGGGCGAGGTGGAGATGAACGTGTGGATGCGCTTGCGCCTGGCCGGCCTGATCGCCTCGGCGCAGCGGTCGATGTCCTTGAAGGCGGCACGCGCGAGACCGCAAATGACGGCCTTCTTCGAGCGCTGGGCTATTTCCTGCACGGCCGCAAAGTCACCTTCAGAGGCGATCGGGAAACCGGCTTCGATGATGTCGATGCCCATGTCGTCGAGCAGCTCGGCAACCTCGAGCTTTTCTTCATGCGTCATGGTTGCGCCGGGACATTGTTCGCCATCGCGCAAGGTCGTGTCGAATATGACGACGCGGTCCTTGTCGGACTTGGAGTTGCTGGTCATGAAAAATCGTCCTTCTCGTGGATGCGCCACTTGGGCGCTCTATGGGTTCTCCGTCAGATCCCCCGAGTGCCCAGGCGCATGTGCCCTGCCGGCCCTCAGGGGCGGATAAGGAGAAGGAGCGTGCCCAGAATGAGGGAGGCAGCGGAGCCGGCGTCGCTCGCCGTCCGCTCGATCGCGCAGATTTGTGAGCGCGTCGTGATCACAAGTTCCCTCGTTCGTCGGTTAGCCTCGCGGATTCAGGTAAAGTCCGCGTTAACCGTAGCGGCCTGCTTTTACCGGAAAGCGACCGGCTAAATCAAGCGCCGCGATAGGTCAGGACCGCTGCCAATTCGCGCGATAAATGCGGAGGTTGCTCGGCTCTGCCGGGGTTTATGTCACAGAGGACAATGACGTGAAGGCGAACACGCTTGGTCATCATGCCTCGGTAAGGTCGGCACTATTCGTCCTTGCGATGGCGGCCATGCTGTTCGTTCCGGCAGGCTCATTGGATTTTTGGCAAGGCTGGCTCTATGCCCTGGTGTTCGTCGCGGCCACGACGGCGATCAGTATCTATTTCCTGAAACATGACCCCAAGCTGGTCGAACGGCGCATGCGTGCCGGGCCGTTGGCCGAGGACAGACTTTCGCAAAAAATCATCATGGCCATTACGCTGTTTGGATTCGTACTGGCGCTTGTGCTGCCGGGTCTGGACCATCGCTGGCACTGGTCAGCCGTGCCGGCCTGGCTCGTCCTCGTCGCCAACGCGGGAGTGGCCTTGACCTTCGTCATCTTTTTTATCGTGCTCAAGCAGAACCGCTATGCTGCTTCAACGATCAGGGTCGAAGCAGACCAGCCGGTGATCTCAACCGGCGTTTATTCCATTGTCAGGCATCCGATGTATTCGGGTGCTCTGCTGTTGCTCGTTTTCACTCCGCTGGCGCTTGGATCGTTCTGGGCCATGCTGCTCATTGTTCCATTGGTTCCGGTACTCATCTGGCGGCTGCTGGACGAGGAATACTTTTTGAAGCAGAACCTGCCGGGCTATGTCGATTATTGCCGAACTATCCGCTTTCGGCTGATTCCGCGCATCTGGTAGCTGTCGTTTCTCAATCCGCCGCAAATCGCGCCGTCAGAAACGCCCGCACGAAGTCGGGCATGGCATGATCAAAGTCGCTCTGCCCCCGGACGATGCGAACATCAGCCAATTCCGGTTTTTCCCCTCGCGCAAGATGCGCAAGAACACGTTCGCGGAGGGCTATTGCCTTTTCGGTCGAACGCAAAACCTTGATCAACGCGATCAGCGGGCCATCGACAACCATGTCCCAGCCCGCCTCGGCATCAAACTCGGTGATGTCGAACCCGGTTTCTTCCTTGAGCTCTCGCCTCACGCTCAGATCGAGATCGACTTTGTCGGCGACGACGTCGTTGGGATCGGGCGTGCCGCAGGGAAAATAGATTCTTCCCGCGTTGAATGTGTGCGGACCCATCACGGCAAGAAGGAATGCGCCGTCGGCGCTGCGCATTGCCGCGGCACTGAAGCAGTCGCGTACGCCGGCGGCTGGCCTGCCCCAATCGCGCCAGGCAGCAAAGCTCGCATAGTTCGTTTCCAGGTACTCGCCGCGGAGCACGCCTTGCTCAACGACCTGGCGGTGCAACAGCAGGACACGGCCGTTCCACAGTGCCGGCTTCTCGCGCCGCATCGCCTCGAAATAGGCGTCGATCTCGATCCGGCGCTCGATCGCGAAGACCCAGGCCTCTGGCGCAAATGAGAGATCCAGCCGGTCGATATGAAAGATCGATGGCGCCTTTTTCATGGGCCAAGGTCTTCCGCTTCGAACAGTCGGCTTGGCTTTACGATTTCATCCTGCGCGTCGATCAGCTGAATCTCTGGCCCGCCCGCCTCAACGGTTTTCGCCAGCACGCCGAATATCGCCGAGGATGCCAGCGACAGCGCCTCGCCGATCTCTGCGGTCCGCAGGTAATGCGCGAAAAAAAGCGCCGCGATGGCATCGCCTGCGCCATTTACAACCAGTGGCAGCAGCGGAGTGCGCACCATGAAGCAACCGCTCTCGTCCGAGGCAATAAGATCGATGCAATCTTTCGGCGTCGCTTGCGTTTGGAGGGAAGTGACAAGAATTGCCCGCGGGCCGATGTCATGGACAGCTTTGACGGCATCGCGAGCCTGGCGCAGCGTTCCGCTGGCGCGCTTGCTGAGATAGTCCAGCTCGAACTGGTTGGGCGTAATGAAGTCGGCGGCGGAAACGGCCTTGGTCCTCATGAACTCCGGAATGCCTTCGCTGACAAAAATTCCGCGGCCCACGTCCCCAATGACCGGATCGCAGCAATATTTCGCGGACGGATTCGCGCGCTTTACAGTCGCCACGGCATCGAGAATGGCGGCACCGATATCAGCCGAGCCCATATAGCCCGACAGCACGCCGTCGCATTCGCCAAGTACGCCGCGTTGCTCAATGCCGGCCATCAGTTCGCCGATCATGCCCGCATCAAAGACGCGGCCCTTCCAGCTGCCATAACCGGTGTGGTTGGAGAATTGCACCGTGTGGATGGGCCAGACCTCTACCCCGATCCGTTGCAGTGGAAATACTGCGGCCGCATTTCCGACGTGTCCGTAGGCAACGTGCGACTGGATGGAAAGAATATTCATGGTCGCGACAATAACAGACACGGCGGGGAAATCCCCGCCGTGTAACCGAAACCGGAGATTTGTTTTCGGCAAATCACTTCATTCCGGTCGTCTTGTTCGCTGCGTCCACGTACTTGTTGGTATAGGTTTTGGAGAGATCGATATTGGCCTTGGCCACCTCCGGCGACGACTGGCTGAACACCGCGAGCACCGCGGCTGCGCCCTTGGGATCCATGCGGCCGGTTTCGGAATACATGGGCAGCGTATTCTTGAGCGCGGCGACGTATTGCGCCTTGTCCTTGCCGACGAGGTTCGCCGGCATCTTGTCGGCGATTTCCTCCGGGGTATGCGAATGGATCCATTTCAAGGTTGCGATGATCGCATTGGTCATCGCCTGCACTTCTTTTTCGTGCGAGGCGATCCATTCAGCGCGGGTGTAGAGGGCGCCGCCAGGATATTCGCCTCCGAACACTGCCAGCGTGTCCTTCTGGCTGCGCGTATCACTGAGAATCTTCAAGTCCTTGTTCTGGCCTTGCAGGATGGTGACCGCCGGATCGAGCATGATGGCCGCATCGATGGTCCCCTGCTCCATTGCCGCAATGGCGGTCGCGCCGAGTCCGACACCGATCACGCCGACTGAATTTGGATCGACACCGTTCTTGCTCAGCATGTATTTGAGGAAGAAGTCTGTGGAAGAGCCGGGAGCGCTCACGCCGACCTTCTTGTTCGCAAGGTCCTTGATCGAATTGATCGCCGATGTTTGCTTGGGGGAGACCACCAAAGCGAAGCCGGGATAACGGTCATAGACCACGAAGGACTGCAGGTGCTGTCCCTTGGCGGCTAGATTCACGCAGTGATCGAAATAACCGGATACAACGTCGGCACTGCCGCCGATCACGGCCTTGAGCGATTCCGAACCGCCCTTGAAATCAACAATCTCCACACTGACGCCAGCCTTTTCATATTCACCGAGCGCCTGCGCGAGCATGGTGGGCAGATAACACAGACAACTGCCACCACCGACCGCGAGCGTGACCTTGAATTGCGCGAGCGCAAGACCGCTCAACAGCATGAGCGCGGCAAACGTCGCGGCAAGCCGTCGGAACATCGCGGGCATGATTTCCTCCATTGATAAGCAGTCTGCTTCGAAAGGCAGATTTGACCAAACGATAGGCCAGTATGTCGCGGATGCCTAGGGCCCGCTGTCGGCTCCCGCCGGACGCCAGACCAGAAGCCGTCTCTCGACGATGCTGACAATGGTGTCGATCAAGATGACGAAGGTCGCAAGCACGAACATGCCGGCAAAAACTCCGGCAACATCGAAGACGCCCTCCGCCTGCTGGATCAGATAGCCGAGACCTGCCGCAGCGCCCAGGTATTCGCCTACGACGGCGCCCACAACCGCAAATCCGACCGAAGTGTGCAGGGAAGAGAACATCCATGACAGCGCCGAAGGCCAGTAGACGTGGCGCATTAACTGGCGCTCGCT
>DASXST010000106.1:0-27618 GCA_036505835.1 Pseudolabrys sp.
GTCGAATACGCCGCCGGCCAACGCTCCGGCCGCAAGGCAGGTGATCGCCAGTGTCCTGATCATAGTGGGCTCCCCGCAGTAATGTCAGCTATGCTTGTTGCAGGAAGCCTAGGGCGCTCGCGCCAGCTTAAGCCACTGTACGCTGGTTAATGGCGGCTATCGAAAAGACAAACGCGCCTATACGAAGGTATCGAGCCGTCATACGCATCAATCATCGTTGATCTGAGTCTTTGTTCCAATGCAGGCGATTGTCATGTACGATTCGCCTCCTATGCCAAGCCAGTGCTCAAGTCAGCGGTGATGCAAAAGTCGGCAAAGGCAAACCATCTCGGTGCGAAGGATGCCGCGCTTGCCGGCGGGACGGGCAAGTTTTCCAGGCTGCGAGAGCAAAATAGGCAGCTCTACGAGCGGCTGCCCGAGCTTCAGTTGATCTATGACACCGCCCCGGTGGGGCTCGCGTTTCTCACGCTCGACTGTCGGTATGTGCAGATCAATCAACGACTGACGGAAATCTGCGGTATTTCGGTAGCGGACCACATTGGCCGATCGGTTCGCGACACCGTTCCCGCAGTTGCGGACCAGGTCGAAGAGGTCGTCAAAGCCATCGTGCGGACCGGTGAGCCGATTACCGGTATCGAGGTTCGCGGGCAGAAAGCCGACAAAAGCAACGCTGACCATGTTTGGATAACGAACTGGCATCCCCTGAAGACGCCTGAGGGAAAAATTGTCGGAATTAACGTCGTCGCGGAAGACATAACCGATCGCAAGCGCGCCGAAGCTGTGCTCGCGGCCAGCGAGCATGCGTTGCGAGAAAGCGAAGCGCGATTCCGCGAACTCGCCGACAACATCAGCCAATTTGCCTGGACGGCGGATACCGAAGGCAGGCGAAATTGGTACAACAAACGGTGGTACGATTATTCCGGGACCACGCTCGAAGAGATGCAGGGCTTTGGCTGGCAGAAATTGCACCATCCCGATCATCTCGAACGCGTTTTCCGGCACATCCAAGAAAGCTTCAAGAATGACGAGCCTTGGGAGGACACGTTCCCACTGCGAGGTCGTGACGGCACGTTCCGCTGGTTCCTCTCGCGTGCTCAGCCGATCCGCGATGAAGCCGGCAAAGTCGTGCGTTGGTTCGGTACCAACACTGATATCACGGACCAACTCGAAGCCGAGAAAGCGCTGCGCGAACTCAACGAGACTTTGGAGGAGCGCGTCAGAGCGGAAACGCATGAACGGCTGCAGATATGGAATGTGTCACAGGATCTGCTGCTGGTCGCGGACCTGGACGGCAAATACCTCAGCGTCAATCCCGCCTGGACCTTGGTGCTTGGCTGGTCGGAACAGGAGTTGCTCGGCAAGAATTCGTATTGGCTGGTCCATCCGGACGACCGCGAAAAGATCCGCGCCGAGGCCAAGCAACTCGCCGCAGGCGAGATGACCCAGCGTTTTGAGGTTCGATTCCGTCACCAGAACGGCAGTCATCGTTGGCTATTGTGGAAGGCCGTTCAGGACCAGAGCTGCATCTATGCCATGGCTTCCGATGTCACCGAGCTCAAGGATGCAGAGGAGAAACTGAGACAAGCGCAGCAGGAACTTACGCAAGTCGCCCGTCGCGTGAGTTTAGCGACGATGTCGGCTGCGATTGCGCATGAGATCAGACAGCCGCTCGGAGCGATTGTGACGAACGCCAACGCCGCTCTGCGATGGCTCGACAGGCCACAGCCCCACCTAGATGAGGTGCGCGACAGTCTCAAGCACATCGTAGGGGACGGCCACAGGGCAAGCGAGGTGATCCAATCAATCCGGGCCGTGTTCACCAAGAGCGAACACCCCGGAACCGCGCTCGATGCGAACGAGCTCATTCGAGAAACCATCGCGATGGCAAACGGCGAGCTGGACGCGAGCGGGGTTGTTATTGACTTCGAACTGGCCGACAAGCTGCCCCCGGTCACGGCGCACAAAGGCCAGCTTCAGCAGGTCATCTTGAATATTGTCACCAACGCCATTGATTCAATGCGTACCATTAATGATCGGGGGCGAATGCTGCGCGTGAGATCGAGACCGTTCGATTCGAATGGAGTCGCGGTGTCGGTTCAGGATTCCGGAACGGGTATTGATCCGCAAAATGTGGATCGCATCTTCGACGCCTTTTTCTCCACGAAAACCAATGGCATGGGGATGGGCTTGGCAATATGTCGATCAATTGTCGAAGCTCATGGCGGACGCTTATCGGTGTCGGCGGGCGTGCCACACGGGTCGATATTCCACATCGTCTTGCCTGGCGTGCAATGATCCTAAGATCTCAAATGGCTCTTACATGAAAACCGAGCCTTCCAATGCGGTGCCGGTTGTTTTTCTCGTGGACGACGACGCTTCATTGCGCGGCGCGGTGAGCAATTTGATCCGGTCGGTAGGACTGCGGGTCGAAGCGTTTGCGTCGACCGCGGAGTTCTTTGCAGCGAAGCGACCGGATGCTGCCTGCTGCCTTGTTCTCGATGTCAGGCTGCCGGGGGTGAGCGGTCTGGATTTCCAGGCGGAATTGGCAAGGGCCAAGGTCCAGATTCCAATTATTTTCATCACCGGTCACGGCGACATCCCGATGACGGTGAAGGCGATGAAAGCCGGCGCAGTCGAGTTCCTGACCAAGCCGTTTCGCGACCAGGATCTTCTCGACGCAATCCAGATCGCGCTTGAACGGTCCCGCGCCAATTACGCAAGCGAGAAAGCCATATCCGAATTGAGGGCAAAATTCGACACGCTGACGCCACGCGAGCAGGAGGTCATGGCGTGGGTTACCGGGGGTCTTTTGAACAAACAGGTAGCCGCCGAAATCGGTGTAACCGAGATCACGGTAAAGGTGCACCGAGGCAAGGTCACGAAAAAGATGGGGGCAAAATCCTTAGCGGATCTTGTCAAAATGGCGGATATTTTGGGGATTCGTCGAACAAAAACCTAGGGAAATTATACCTTGGTGTAATTCCTCATCTCTTTCCGATAGTCAAACGTTACCTTTTGAATCGTGCGTGCGGTGGTCCCAAGTCATATTTGTTTCCTCCATAGAGGAATCCAACGTTGCCGAAGGTACCCGTGATCGCCATTGTTGATGATGATGAATCGTTCCGCCGGGCTACTACCAGTTTTGTGCGCTCGCTTGGCTACGGGACGGCTGCATTCGACTCCGCCGAAGCTTTCCTGAAATCGGATCGTTTCCCCGACACCGATTGCGTGATTACCGACGTTCAGATGCCCGGCATGACGGGAATAGAGTTGCAGGGCCGATTGATTGCCGAAGGACATCGCGTGCCTGTCATTTTCATTACTGCGTTCCCCGAGATGAGGGCCCGTGCACAGGCTTTGGCAGCCGGCGCGATCGGATTTTTGGCAAAGCCATTTAATGACCAGAACTTGATAACTTGCCTGAACGAGGCTCTGGCTCGCTAGCCCTGACCGCGATGGCAGGCCTATTGCCTAAAATGGAGGCGCCCGGGAGCGCATACCTCAAACCAAGGTATAAGTCGCAACTACTTGTGTCCAATGGAGGACTTTCAGGGCCCCGTCTTAGTCTTTCCGCAAGAAGAAAAACAAGTTGTTCACTTTGTGAGTGCGGGGAGACGATGAACATCACGATCAAGCCGTCAGGTTTTTCTGCGGCGCTACGCGCTATGCCGCAACCCTATGCGCATTCAATCCCTGATGTCGAATGCAGGGAATTCACAGTCTTCATCGTCGACGACGATCCGGGTGTGCTGAAGTCTTTGGCGCGCCTTGTCCGCGCTGCCGGATACGCAGTGCAGACCTTCTCGTCGGCCGACGAATTGCTTGCGCATGGGGTTGATGCCCCGGGGTGCGTCGTCATTGACTTGCTCATGCCTGGCATCGACGGCCGGCAGTTACAGGTAGAGCTTTGCAAAGGAGAGCTCGATCGCTCGATTATTTTCATCTCGGGTACGACCGATGCGCCAACGATCGTCGACGCGATGAAAGCGGGCGCGATTGATTTCCTGATCAAGCCGGTGGACGGCAACGCATTGCTGGCGGCTCTCACCGTTGCCATTGAGCGCCAGAAAAAACTGCATCAGAAACAGATCGAGTTGGCTGCCATTAAGCACAGGCTGGCCCAGCTAACTCCGCGCGAAGCCGAAGTGCTCAGGCACGTTATTGCCGGCCGTCTCAACAAGCAGATTGCGTGGACCCTTGGCACGGTTGAAAAGACGATCAAGGTGCACCGCGGCCGCATCATGGAAAAAATGGCGGTTCGATCGATCGCCGAGCTGGTGCGTTTGACGGAACAGATCGGCATAGCGCCCTGCGAAGAGGACGATGGCCAGACCGGTGAGGTGCTGATTGACGACATCGGTTCGCGGACCGGCCGTCCCGGCGGGGGTGCGCTCCACGTTGCCTAGCGCTAGCCAGGAGGCAAAGGGGGCCGCGGGACTAAGGCCTTGTCCCGCCTTGCATTCCAGAAATCGCAGCTATATAAGCCCCGGCATCACTCACGTGGACGCAGGCGTTAGGCCCCGACAATGGGTCAAAAACGCCGTCCGGTGGCCCCAGTTGGCTCACAACCGTCCGCGGCGGATCAACCGGAGAAAGACTATGGCGCTTCCTGAATTTTCTATGCGCCAGCTGCTCGAAGCTGGCGTGCACTTCGGCCATCAGGCCCACCGTTGGAACCCGAAGATGGGCTCGTATATCTTCGGCACCCGCAACAACATCCACATTGTCGACCTGGCCCAGACGGTGCCGATGCTTCATCGCGCCTTGCAGGCGGTCAGCGACACAGTCGCCAAAGGCGGCCGGATCCTGTTCGTGGGCACCAAGCGGCAGGCGCAGGACTCGATCGCTGACGCGGCCAAACGCTGCGCCCAGTATTACGTGAACTCGCGCTGGCTCGGCGGCACTTTGACGAACTGGAAAACAATCTCGGCTTCGATTGCACGGTTGCGCAAGCTCGACGACATGCTCAGTTCGGGCGAGGCTGCGGGTTACACCAAGAAAGAGCGTCTCACCATGCAGCGAGAGCGCGACAAGCTCGATCGCTCGCTCGGCGGGATCAAGGATATGGGCGGGGTGCCTGATCTCTTGTTCGTGATCGATACCAACAAGGAGGACATCGCAATCAAGGAGGCACAGCGGCTCAATATTCCGGTCGCGGCGATCGTCGATACCAATTGCGATCCGGCCGGCATTACTTATGTTGTGCCCGGCAACGACGATGCCAGCCGGGCGGTCTCGCTCTACTGCGATCTCGTCGCGAAGGCGGCGATTGACGGAATTTCACGGGCGCAAGGTGAAATGGGCATTGATATCGGCGCGGCAGAAAGGCCTGTCGTGACGGAGCAGGTCCCGACCGCTCCTGCCGTCGGCGATCTTGGGTTCGAGCAGCTGCCCGGGCCGCGCGGGGTTGCTGACGACCTCAAAAAATTGCCGGGTGTTTCGCCGGCAATCGAAAAGCAGCTTAACGACCTCGGCATTTTTCATTATTCGCAGATTGCCGAACTCAACGGAAAGGCCGCCCATAACGTTGGGGAAGAGGTCGGGCTTCCGGGGCGTGTCGAGAGCTGGATCGCCAAGGCCAAAGAATTGACGGCAGAATAAACGCGACGTTGTCATGTCCTGCATTGAGCACGTGGACGGCCTGGGCGCGAGCCGGGCCGTGACGGATCAAGGGAACAGATGATGGCAAATATCAGCGCCCAGATGGTGAAGGAGCTGCGCGAGTCGACCGGCGCCGGCATGATGGACTGCAAGGCCGCACTGACCGAGAGCAACGGCGACATGGCTGCGGCCCAGGATTGGCTGCGCAAGAAGGGCCTCTCTAAGGCCGCGAAGAAGGCCGGTCGCGTCGCGGCCGAGGGCCTCATTGGCGTGCAGGTGAAGAACACAAAAGGCGTGGTCGTCGAAGTCAATTCGGAAACCGATTTCGTTGCGCGCAATGACCTGTTCCAGGGCCTGGTGAAGATGATCGCCGATGTCGCTCTCTCGGTCGGCGCCGATGTCGAGACCATCAAGTCGGCGAAGGCGGGCAGCATCACGGTTTCGGAGTCTATCTCCGACACCATTGCGAAGATCGGCGAGAACATGACGCTGCGTCGCGCTGCCACGCTTTCGGTCGGCAAAGGCGTGATTGGTTCGTATGTACACAGTGCCGTAAGCGACGGCCTCGGCCGTATCGGCGTTCTGGTAGGCCTGGAATCGACGGGCAAGACCGACGAACTTTCGGCGCTTGGTCGTCTGCTCGCCATGCATATCGCGGCGTCGAACCCGCAGGCGCTTGATGCGTCCGGCCTGGATCCGACGCTGGTCCAGCGCGAGAAGGATGTATTGGCCGACAAGCGCAAGCAACAGGGCAAGCCGGCCAACGTGAGCGAGAAGATCGTCGAGTCGGGCCTGAAGACCTTCTATAAGGAAGTGACCCTGCTCGAGCAGGTCTATGTCCACGACGACAAGAAGAGCGTGGCGCAGGCACTGAAGGAAGCGGAAGGGAAAGTCGGCGCGCCAATCAAGATCACCGGCTATGTTCGCTTCGCGCTAGGCGAGGGCGTCGAGAAGCAGGACAGCGACTTCGCCGCGGAAGTTGCTGCTGCGGCTGGGCAAAAGTGATGCACGGGGCGGCTCCCAGGCCGCTCTTTCGCTATAGTGGGCTTGCATTTAGAGTCGAATTCGCTCGACCTAAGGATCGCGGATCATGAGCAATCCCGCTTACAAGCGCGTCATTGTCAAACTATCAGGCGAAGCACTGTCAGCTTCGAACGGCTTTGGCATCGACCAGGCAACCGTTGAGCGTCTGGCCGCAGATCTTGCGGCAAGCGCCAAAATGGGGGTTGAGCTAGGGGTTGTGGTGGGCGGGGGCAATATCTTCCGCGGCGTCGAGATATCGGAGCGCGGCGTTCCGCGCCCGGTCGGAGATACAATGGGCATGCTCGCGACCGTGATGAATTGCCTGGTGCTCGAGGCCGCGATTGAGAGGGCCGGATGCGAGGCGCGCACGTTATCGGCGCTTGCAATGACAGTTGTATGCGAGACATATAACCGCAAGCGAGCCATGAAGAATCTCGGCAAAAATCGCGTCGTGCTGCTCGCCGCGGGTACCGGTAATCCCTTTTTTACGACCGATACGACTGCGGTGCTGCGAGCCGCGGAGCTCGAAGCCGAGGCCGTGCTCAAGGCCACTAATGTCGACGGTGTTTATACCGCCGACCCCAAAAAGGACCCCAAGGCGAAACGCTACGACAGGCTCAGCCATCAGGAGGCAATCGAGAAGGACCTGCGGGTCATGGATGGGGCGGCCTTCGCGCTTGCCCGGGAAAACCGAATGCCTATCATCGTGTTTTCTCTCGCGGAGAGGGGCGCCATCGAAGCCGTGCTACGCGGCAAGGGGCGCGCAACCGTCGTCGGCTGATCCGGCGTGGCATTTGCGCCGCACAAATGGGTGCGGCATTCGAGGGATTGCCATGGCAAACGCAACAACGCATGACATTAACGAGATCAAGCGCCGCATGCAGGGCGCAAGCAGTGTCTTGAAAACGGAATTGTCGGGGCTGCGCACCGGACGCGCTTCCGCGCATTTGCTCGATCCGGTCATGGTCGACGCCTACGGCGCGCAGATGCCGCTCAATCAGGTCGCGACCGTGAGCGTTCCCGAATCGCGGCTAATCTCGGTCAATGTCTGGGATCGTTCGCTGGTTCACCCCGTCGAAAAGGCGATCATCAATTCAAATCTCGGCCTTTCGCCGGCGACGGAGGGCCAAACTATTCGTCTGCGAATCCCCGAGCTCAATGAGGAGCGGCGCAAGGAATTGGTCAAAGTAGCGCACAAGTATGCAGAGACGGCCCGCGTCGCCGTGCGACATGTGCGCCGCGATGCTATGGACGTCATCAAGAAGTTGGAGAAGGATCACAAGATCAGCAAGGACGATCACGATCGCTTTTCGACCGAAATTCAGAAGGCGACCGACGCCGGCATCGCCGAGATCGATCACATGCTGGCTTCAAAGGAAAAGGAAATCCTCACAGTCTGAGGTCACACTGCATGTCCGAGACCGAATTCCAGCAGAACTCTCCGACGGCATTTGACGTGCCGCGCCATGTCGCAATCATTATGGATGGCAATGGCCGTTGGGCGGCTGCTCGCGGACTGCCGCGAGCGGAAGGACACCGGCGAGGAGTCGAGGCGCTCCGGCGCACGATTCGTGCCGCCGGCGATATGGGCATCAGGATCGTTACGATTTTTTCCTTCAGCGCCGAAAACTGGTCGCGGCCGGCGACCGAAGTCGGTGAGCTCATGGGTCTTCTCCGTCGCTTCGTGCGAAATGATCTGGCCGAACTACACAAAAGCAATGTTCGCGTGCGCGTGATTGGCGAACGCACGGGGCTCGAACCCGATATCGGCAGGCTGCTGGTGGAGGCTGAAGAACTCACCAAGAATAACGACGGGCTGATATTGGTGGTGGCTTTCAACTATGGGGCCAGACAGGAGATCGTGCGAGCGGCGCAGCGTGTGGCCCAGGCTGTAAAGCAAGGCGAACTCGGCCTTTCCGATATCGATATGGATTTGCTCGGCCGCTTTTTGGATGCGCCTGACATTCCCGACCCCGATCTCATCATCCGCACGAGTGGCGAACAACGCCTCTCCAATTTCTTGCTTTGGCAGGCGGCATATAGCGAGCTGGTATTCGTGCCCACGTATTGGCCCGATTTCGACCGGGCGACGCTTGAATCCGCAATCCGCGAATACCAGCAACGCGAGCGGCGGTTTGGCGGTCTCGTCGCACAGACCGGATCCTGAGCCTCGTGGTCGACGTGAAACCCGTTTCCGGCTCGGACAGCAAGCGGTTGTCGGGGAGCAATCTTGCATTGCGCATTCTCTCCGCCCTGGTGTTGGGGCCGCTCGCGCTGCTGACAGCCTGGGTGGGGGACTGGCCGTTTGCGCTGTTCTGGATCGTGGCCGCACTCGCCGTGTTTTGGGAATGGAGCGCGCTCGTCGTCGGCAGCCCGCACAGGCTGATGTTTTCGTCCGCCGCGGGAGCCATCGCTGTGGCGGGTGTTCTGACCTGGCTGGCCAAACCGGTCGTTGCTTTGCTGATGGTTGGTCTCGGTGCACTCGCCGTAGCCATTTTTGCTCCGGTCGAGCGCAGGGTATGGGTGACGCTCGGCGTCGGATATGCGGGTGCAATGCTGCTGGCGCCGATGTTTTTACGTGCCGACAACACCTACGGTTTTGCTGTTATCGTTTTGCTGTTTGCGATCATTTGGACAACCGATGTCCTTGGCTATTTCGCAGGCCGGGCTTTCGGCGGACCGAAATTACTGCCCGCTGTGAGCCCAAACAAAACCTGGTCTGGTGCAATTGCCGGCACGGGCGGGGCGATGGTTGTCGCACTCCTTGTTGCAAGCCTGTTCGGCTCATTCAACGCGGTTGCAATCCTCATCATTGCATTTGTGCTATCGGTGCTGGCCCAATTTGGCGATTTGTTCGAATCCTGGGTGAAACGACAATTTGGCGCGAAGGATGCCAGTCAGCTTATTCCCGGTCATGGAGGCGTGATGGACAGATTGGACGGTTTTTGGGCGGCGGCGGTTGCCGCCTGCATCATCGGAATTTTGCGCGGCGGCTTCGATGGGCCCGCGCGCGGCCTGTTGCTATGGTAAGTGCATGACCGCCATCAGTGTCGCACGTTCAAGCTCCCAATCTGCCGCCGAAGGTCGTGCGATCACGATCCTCGGAGCGACCGGATCAATCGGCGCCAGCACGCTTGACCTGATCAAGCGCGCTCCTCATCGGTATCGCGTCGAGTCGGTCAGTGCGCGTCGCAACGCAGCAGCCCTCGGAAAGATTGCACGTGAAGTTGGCGCCCGACATGCGGTCGTTGCCGATCATGCCGCATACCGCGAGTTGAAGGAGGCGCTTTCCGGTACGCGCATTGAGGCCGCGTCCGGAGAAGATGCGTTAGTGGAGGCAGCGCAACGTCCGGCTGACTGGGTGATGGCAGCGATCAGCGGTTCGGTTGGACTGAAACCGACCCTTGCCGCCATCGAACGTGGCGCGACGGTCGCCCTCGCCAACAAGGAATGTCTTGTTTGCGCGGGCGGGCTTTTCATGCGACGCGCGGCAAGCACGGGCGCGACGGTTCTCCCCGTGGATTCCGAGCACAACGCGGTTTTCCAGGCGCTGGCCGCGGGAAATCGCGCTGACGTGAGACGAGCGATCCTCACTGCATCCGGTGGTCCATTTCGAAACTGGTCCAAGGAGGCCATCAAGGCGGCGACGCCCGAACAGGCGCTGCGTCATCCAAACTGGGTGATGGGCCCAAAGGTCACGATCGATTCAGCGACACTCATGAACAAGGGGCTTGAGATCATTGAGGCACATCATCTGTTCTCGCTCAGTTCGGATGAAATAGATGTGTTGGTCCATCCGCAGTCGGTCGTGCATGGGCTCGTCGAATTTCGCGACGGCTCCGTTGTCGCGCAACTCGGGTCGCCCGACATGCGGATTCCAATCGCCCATTGTCTGGCATGGCCTCAGCGGATCGATGGCCCCGCCGCCAGGCTGGATTTGGCTGCATTGCATGAGCTCACTTTTGAGCCTCCGGATATGGAGCGATTTCCTGCACTCGCTTTGGCGCGGCGTGCCCTGGAAACAGGTGGGGCTGCGCCCACCGTGCTGAATGCTGCGGACGAGGTCGCGGTAGGAGAATTCATTGCGGGGCGCATTGGCTTCGCCGCCATTGCGGCGCTGGTCGAGGCGACGCTGGAAAGGGCTGGCGCACAGGGCCTTTTAGCGGAACTGGCCGGAATTGATGCCGCGCTGTCCGTTGACCATATTGCAAGAAGTCTGGCACGAGACAGCTTGCCCGAAATTGCCGTAAAGGCATCCTAGGTCAGGGGGCACGAAAATTCGTTAAGGCGAGGCGAGGCAGTAATGGGTATGGAAATCATGGCAGGCCTGAGCACATTCGGCAGCGGCCTCGTCGGCTATATCGTTCCGTTTTTGTTTGTTCTGACCATCGTCGTGTTTTTTCACGAACTTGGTCATTTCCTGATGGCGCGCTGGTGCGGCATCAAGGTGCTGGTGTTTTCAATCGGGTTCGGTCCCGAGATAGCGGGCTTCTACGACCGCCATGGCACGCGCTGGAAGATTTCGGCCATTCCGCTCGGCGGCTATGTGAAATTTTTCGGCGACGA
Organism: Pseudolabrys sp.; assembly: GCA_036505835.1. GTDB lineage: Bacteria > Pseudomonadota > Alphaproteobacteria > Rhizobiales > Xanthobacteraceae > Pseudolabrys. Next base: position 11,191 of record DASXST010000106.1, read on the forward strand.
AAACGCTGCGAGTGTCCCAGACTCGGCGGCGGCAGCTGCCATGACCGAAGCTGAAAAAAGGGACAGCTTCCAATTTCAACCGCTCGCAGCGCGCGCAGCCGTCGTAGCCGCTGGTCCGATTGCAAACTTTCTCCTGGCAATTGCGATCTTTGCCGGCATATTCATGACTGTCGGCAAGCAGACCACGAGCGCGCGTGTCGATACAATCCAGTCTGGCAGCGCCGCCCAAACGGCCGGCTTCAGGCCCGGCGACCTGGTTCTGACGATCAATGGCGAGAAGATTGAAAGCTTCTCCGACATGCAGCGCATCGTCAGTATCAGCGCGGGTGCGCCGCTCGTCATCGAAGTCGAGCGCGACAATGCGCGGGTCACGCTCAAGGCTGTGCCGCAACTCAAAGAACTCAAGGATAACTTCGGTAATGTTCACCGGCTGGGCGTGCTTGGCATCAGCCGCTCGATGGCGCCTGGCGACATCAAGACCGAAAAGGCGCCGCCGTTGCGGGCGATCGTTATGGGCGCACAGGAGACCTGGTTCGTGGTCGACCGTACGCTCTCCTACATTGTCGGTGTGTTCACCGGACGGGAGGCAGCCGATCAGCTCGGCGGGCCGATTCGGATCGCGCAGGTATCAGGGCAGGTTGCCACCGCCGGATTCGCGCCGCTGGTTCACCTGACAGCCGTCCTGTCGGTATCGATCGGTCTGTTAAATCTCTTTCCAATTCCGCTTCTCGATGGCGGTCACCTTTTGTTCTACGCCATTGAGCTGATACGCGGACGGCCCTTGTCGGAACGGGCCCAGGAACTCGGTTTCAGGATCGGATTGGCGATCGTCCTGATGTTGATGATTTTTGCAACCTTTAACGACATCCTGCACCTAGCCACCTCCTAACCGTTGCTGAGGGGCAACTTTTTGAGGGAAAAGGGAAAGTTTTGGCCGGACTTCGTTTGCAGCGTGCCAAAAACGCTGTAAAAACTTCGCCTGCAGCCCGGACCGTCTGTCGAATCCGCAGTGGGGGCGGCCGCTTGGATCAAAAGGGCGCGTAGCGAATGGGACTTGGTGTGGGGATGGTTCGGGGACTGGCTGTTGGCTGCCTGATCCTCGGCGGTATCCTTGTCGGCGCCGGCTTCGTGACAGTTGCCTCGTCGGGCGCTGCGGTTGCGCAGACCGTCAGCTCGATCGTCGTCGACGGTAACCGCCGGGTGGAGGCCGACACCGTTCGCTCCTATTTCCGCCCCGGTCCAGGGGGTCGGATTGGGCCCGAGCAGGAAGACGAAGCCCTCAAGGCCCTCCTCGCCACCGGCTTGTTTTCCGATGTTCGTATCAGCCACAGCGGCGGGCGGATCGTAGTGACGGTAGTCGAGAACCCCGTAATCAACCGGGTTGCCTTCGAAGGCAACAAGAAGGCCAAGGACGAGCAGCTTACGGCGGAAGTTCAGTCCAAGCCACGCGGGACGCTGTCACGGTCGACGGTCCAGGCCGACGTGCAGCGCATCATCGAGATCTATCACCGCAGCGGTCGCTTCGATGTAACGGTCACTCCGAAGATCATCGAGCTGCCGAACAACCGTGTCGATCTCGTTTTTGAAATCAGGGAAGGCGAAAAGACCGGCGTCAAAGAGCTCCGCTTCGTAGGCGCCCAGGCGTTTTCGCACGGCCGCCTGAAGGACGTGATCAAGACCTCCCAAAGCAATTGGCTCAGCTTTCTTCAGACTACGGACATTTATGATCCCGATCGCGTGGAAGCGGACCGCGATTTGTTGCGCCGGTTCTATCTGAAGCACGGCTACGCCGACGTGCGTATCGTTTCGGCTGTTGGCGAGTATGACCCGGCCATCAAAGGTTTCATTGTTACTTTTACGATCGACGAGGGCACTCAGTATCGCGTCGGCACGATTGAAATTCTTTCGAACGTGCGGGCGATCGATCCGACGGCATTGCGCGGCCAGCTCAAGTTGAGCGCGGGGAGTGTCTACAACGCGGACCTCGTGGAAAAAAGCGTCGAGGCAATGACCATTCAGGCGGCGCGGCAGGGCTACGCCTTTGCCAACGTCCGGCCTCGGGGCGAGCGCAACTTCGAGACAAAGACCATAAATCTTGCATTCGTTGTCGAGGAAGGCGCACGTGCCTACGTCGAGCGCATCAACATTCGGGGTAATACGCGCACCCGCGACTATGTCATTCGCCGCGAATTCGATCTTGGCGAAGGCGACGCCTACAACCGGGCGCTGATCGACCGCGCGGAGCGGCGCCTGAAGAACCTCAATTACTTCAAGACGGTCAAGATCACCAATGAGCCTGGTTCGGCGCCGGACCGCGTTGTCATCAACGTTGATGTTGAGGAGCAGCCCACCGGCGAGTTCTCGGTTTCTGGCGGCTATTCGACCGCCGACGGCTTCATCGCCGAGGTCAGCGTTGCGGACCGCAACCTGATGGGTCGCGGCAATCTCGGGAAGGTATCGGTCACTTACGGCCAGCGTACTCGCGGCTTCGATCTGTCTTACGTTGAGCCGTTCCTGTTCGGGTACCGCATGGCGGGCGGCATAGATGTCTTCGCGCGCCAGAATCTCGCGTCGAACTACCAGTCCTATAATAGCCAGACGATTGGAACCAATCTCCGCCTTGGCTTTGCGCTTACCGAAGAAATTGCTTTCCAGCCGCGTTACAGTTTCTATAACCAGAAGGTCACGCTACCGTGGCAGTTGGATAACTGTCAATTTTCGAGCAACGCGCTGATCAATGGCGGCACCGGTGTAAATCCAACCAACGAAGGCGTGTTTAGCGCAGCACAAAATACCGATACGATTGTTAATCCAGGTACACAGGGAGGCTGTTATTTCGATGGAGAAGCCTCGCTTGCGGTTCGGAAGGAACTGGCGGCGGGTCCGGTCAACGTTTCGTTGCTTGGCTATACCGTTTCCTACAATACGCTCGACAATAACAGAAACCCGACGAGCGGCCTTTATGCCGAACTCAGGCAAGATTTTGCCGGAGTGGGGGGCGACGTGAATTTCCTCCGCACGTCTGGCGAAATTCGCAACTACTACGAGGTTTTCTCCGACATCGTCAGCGTCATCAAGCTGCAGGCCGGCAATGTCGCCCCGTGGGGCGGCAAGGATCTGCGCATGCTGGATCACTTCTTTATGGGGCCAAATCTCGTGCGTGGCTTTCAGCCGGCGGGTATTGGCCCACGCGACCTGACGCCCGGAACGAACCACGATGCACTCGGCGGCAGCCTTTATTGGGGGGCAACACTTGAAGCGCAGACGCCTCTCTACTTCCTGCCAAAGGATATCGGCATCAAGTTTGCGACGTTTGCCGACGCCGGCAACCTCTGGAGCTACAAGGGGCCGACCTTCTGGAATGTGACAGGCGAGACGCTGCAGGTCGGACTGGACAGCGTGTCGAATATCCGAGCCTCGGTGGGTGTCGGCTTATTATGGGATTCACCCCTTGGGCCCTTGCGCTTCGATCTTGCTTATCCGCTCAAGAAATACTGCGCGACACCGACTGGGGGCGGACCCGAAGTTTGTGACCGTACGCAAATTTTCCGTTTCAGCGGCGGCACCAGGTTCTGATCTGGCTGCCACTGGCGGCACCAGCGATCACACTGCGGCAGATATGAGCGACATGACGTTCCTGAGGCACTCCGCCGGCCTCACGATTGAGGAGATTGCCGCGTTGACCGGTGCTGCACCGGTCTCGGCGACGCATTCCCGCCGCATTGTCAATATCGCTGCTCTCGACCGGGCGTCGCCGTCCGACCTGACCTTTTACGATAGCCGGAATTTTTCCGAGGCGGCCGCGGCGACGCATGCGGGCGCGTGCCTTACAACGACTGCGCTCGCCAACGAGCTGCCCGCACGGGTGGCGGTGCTGACGGTGCGCGAGCCGTACCGCGCTTTCGTGACGGCCGCCCGGGCCTTATTTCCGCACGCGTTGCGCCCGTCGTCGCTGTCCAGTATCGGCGATTTCTCCCAGGCTCATGTCGACAAAAGTGCTTTGACTGAAGACGGCGTGACCATCGACGCGGGCGCAGTGGTTGGTCCACGTGCCGAAATCGGCAGCGGCAGCGTGATAGGGGCAAACGCGGTCATTGGCGCCGGCGTCCGCATTGGACGCGACTGCTCGATCGGCGCGAATACGACTGTGACGAATGCCCTGATCGGCGATCGGGTCATCATTCATCCCGGCTGCAAGATCGGCCAGGACGGCTTCGGATTTGTGATGGGCGGTAATGCTCATCTCAAGGTGCCGCAGGTCGGGCGCGTGATCATTCAGGACGATGTCGAGATCGGGGCCGGCACCACAATCGATCGCGGCGCAATCCGCGACACGGTCATTGGCGAGGGCACAAAGATCGACAACCTCGTTCAGGTGGGCCACAATGTCAGCATTGGCCGCCATTGCGTCGTCGTTGCGCAGACGGGAATTTCAGGAAGCTCCACTCTCGAGGACTTTGTTGTGTTGGGTGCACGCGTTGGGCTGAATAACAATGTTACGATAGGCGAGGGGGCCCAAATCGCGGCAATCAGCGTTGTGCATGGCGATGTGCCCCCGGGCGCGCGATGGGGCGGTACTCCAGCCAAGCCGGTCAAGCAATGGTTCCGCGAGATGAAGATTGTCGAGCGGCTTGCGCGGCAGCAGGGCAGCGGCGCGGCGGCGGCCGATGACTGAGACCGTGTCATGAACAAAATCGTGACAACACTCGAGGCGGCCGACATCACGGTCATCCTGAAAATGCTGCCGCACCGTTACCCGTTCTTGATGGTCGATCGGGTGATCGATATCCGGGGCGACGAGCATGGCATTGGCATCAAGAACGTCACGATCAATGAGCCGCATTTCCAGGGTCACTTTCCCGGCGATCCGATTTTTCCCGGCGTTTTGATGATCGAGGGAATGGCACAAACGGCGGGTGTGCTGTGCATCGCCTCGACAGCGACCAAGCCGACATCGGTGTTTTTTCTGACGATCGACAAGGCGAAATTCCGCAGGCCGGTGCGCCCGGGAGATACAATCGAGTATCACATGGATCGGATCACGCGCCGTAAATCGATGTGGTGGTATCGCGGCGAGGCGAAAGTGGGGGGACAGATCGTCGCGGAAGCCGAAGTCGGCGCGCTGCTTTCTGACGCATGACTGCACGCATGATCGATCCCTCGGCTCGGATCGAGGCCGGGGCTGTGATCGGAAAAGATGTCTCGATCGGTCCGTATTGCACAATCGGGGCAAACGTCAGGATCGGCGACGGCTGCCGCTTGCTGGGCCATGTCAATCTTGCCGGTCACACGACGATCGGTCCCCGCACCGTCATTCATCCATTTGCTTCGCTTGGCTCGCCTCCACAATCCTGCAGCTATCGCGGCGGGCCGACGCGACTGGTAGTTGGCGCCGACTGCGACATCCGCGAAAATGTGACGATGAATACCGGAAGCGAGGACGGTGGCGGCGTCACCGAAATAGGCGACAAATGTTTTTTCATGGTGGGCGCACATGTCGCGCACGATTGCAAGGTGGGCAACCATGTCGTGTTTGCAAACAACGTTCTTCTCGGGGGGCACGTGGAGATCGGCGACCGCGTGGTGTTCGGCGGCGGAGCGGCGGTACGACAATTCGTGCGCATCGGCGAAGGCGCCATGATTGTGGGCTTGAGCGGGGTTCGCGCCGACGTCATTCCTTATGGTATGGTTCAAGGGCCGCTCGCCGACCTGATCGGCCTCAATGTGGTTGGCATGCGCCGGGGCGGTCTGGCCAAGGCCGATATTCAGCGTGTCCGATCGGCGTATCGAACGCTGTTTTTCGGAGAGGGTGAATTTCGGGCGCGGGTCGACCAAGTGGCTTCCGAGTATGGCGGCGATGCATTGATCGGCAAGATCATCGAATTCATTCACGCCGGGAAGCGGCCGCTGACAATGGCCGTCAAGCGCAGCGCGACGGAAGAGGAGGCATGAATAGCGGACCGGCAGACGGGAAGGCAGGTCCGCTTGCGATGCTTTGCGGAGGCGGCAGTCTCCCGCTGACCGTGGCGGACAAAGTGGCGAGCAGCGGAAGAGCGGTGTTGCTATTTCCCTTGCGCGGTGCCGCCGACGGCCTTGCGGTCGAACGTTACCCACACCACTGGGTCCATATTGGGCAAATTGGCAAATTCCTGCGGCTGGCGCGCGCGGCCGGCTGCCGGGACGTGGTTTTCATCGGATCCCTGGTTCGGCCGTCGCTGTGGCATGTTCATCCCGACTTCAAAGGGCTCACTGTTCTGCCCCGGGTGTTCGCGGCCTATCGCGGCGGCGATAACCATCTGCTGACCGGCATGGGCAAGCTGCTCGAGGACGAGGGCCTACGGCTGGTCGGCGCTCACGAGGTTGCGGCGGATATCCTAATCCCTGAAGGCGCCCTGGGTCGCGCGCAGCCCTCCGAGCTCGACCGCGGGGACATCGCGCTGGGGCTTGAGTATCTGCACGCGGCGGGAAAATTCGATATCGGACAGGCGGTAGTGGTTGCGAGCCGACACATTCTTGCGGTGGAGGCGGCGGAAGGAACAGATGCCATGCTCTCACGCGTCGCGGAGATGCGGACGAACGGTCGTCTGCGCGCGCGGCCCGGCACGGGCACCTTGGTCAAGGCTCCGAAGCCCGCGCAGGACCGCCGGGTTGATCTGCCGTCGATCGGCCCGCAGACGGTCGAAGGCGTCGTTCGAGCGGGACTTGCGGGCATTGCCGTGCTTGCCGGGAGCGCCATCATCGCCGAGCCGGCACGGCTCATCGAGCGGGCCGATCGGAACGCCATTTTTGTGGTCGGCGTGTCGTCCGGGACCGAACCATGAGTCCGCACATTTTTCTGGTCGCCGGGGAAGAATCCGGTGATCGGCTGGGTGCTGCGCTCGTGGAGGCGATCAGGCAACGCACCAATGGGCGCGTTCAGTTTTCCGCTGTCGGCGGCGCTCACCTGGCCGCCGCGGGCGTGCCGAGCCTTTTTCCGCTCGGGGATCTTGCGATCATTGGCTTTGCGGAAATTCCGGCGAGCTTGCCAAAAATCGTGCAGCGCATTCGCGAAACGGCCGACGCGATCGTTTCCGCAAGGCCGGACGCTTTGATCGTCATCGACAGTCCCGAGTTTACCCATCGCGTGGCCAAACGCGTGCGGGCGCGCGCAGGCGATATTCCGATCATCGATTATGTTTGTCCCTCCGTGTGGGCATGGCGACCGGGCCGCGCGCGAGCCATGCGGGCTTATGTGGATCAGGTGCTGGCGCTGTTGCCATTTGAACCAAAGGTTATGGAGAAGCTTGGCGGGCCGCCTTGCACCTATGTGGGACATCCACTCACCGAACGTCTCGACGACTTGCGGCCCAAAGATCTTGAGAAACGGTTGCGTCTCGCGGATCCGCCGCTGATTTTGGTTTTGCCTGGCAGCCGGCGCGGTGAAATTCGCCGCATGGCACCTGTATTCGGCGCCGCAATGGCCCGCATTGCCCATGAGCTTGGCCCGGTCGAGATTGTCCTGCCGGCAGTGGCGAACCTTGCCGATGTCGCGCGAGAAGCGGTCAATGGTTGGCGCGTGCCGGTGCAGGTCGTAACCGAGCTCAGCGACAAACATGAAGCGTTTCGCACGGCGCGGGCGGCTCTGACCAAGTCAGGCACCTCGACGCTGGAACTGGCGCTTGCCGGCATTCCGATGGTGGCCGCTTACAGGGTGCCGCTGGTTGAAGAAGCGGCGGCACGTCTCCTTCTCAATGTCCCTTCGGTGATCCTCGCCAATCTCGTCCTCGGCGAAAACGTGGTGCCCGAATTCCTGCAGCGGCACTGCACTCCGAAGCGACTTGCGGCAGCGTTGATCCCGCTCGTGACCGACACACCCGAACGGCGGAGGCAAATCGAAGCTTTCGATCGTTTGGACACAGTCATGGAGGTTGACAAGGCGAGCCCGAGTGATCGAAGCGCGGCCTTGGTTCTCGATATCGTTGGTCAGAAGTCGCGCCTATCGAGCGAACCGGCTGCTTTGGGTCCGGCGACCGCATGACTTGCTGGATGGTCCCCGAAAGGCGTATGTCATTGTTGCAACCGGATTCCAGCCGTTGACCCTTTCCTCCCGCGCCTCCATCACTGCCGTCCATGGATACCTCCCGCCGGATCTGCTCACGAACGCGGAGCTGGCGCGCATGGTGGACACCAGTGATGCGTGGATAACGGAGCGGACAGGGATAAAGGAGCGCCACATTCTCAAGGGCGAGGGTCTGGGCACGTCGTTTATGGCCGCGGAGGCGGTGCGCGGACTTCTGCAGAAAGCCGGCACCAGGCCTGACGAGGTCGATCTGCTCATCTGCGCAACGACCACGCCCGACATGCAATTCCCGTCGACCGCCAATCTCATCTGCGACATGGTCGGCGTGCGGAATATCGGCAGTTTCGACGTCCAGGCCGCCTGCTCAGGTTTTCTTTACTCGCTTACGATAGGGGCGCAGTTCATCGCCAACGGCACGGCGCGCAAGGTCGTGGTCGTGGGCGCCGACAAGATGTCCTCGATCATCGATTACAAGGACCGCGCCACATGCGTGCTGTTCGGCGACGCCGCCGGCGCCGTCCTTCTTGAGCCCGATAAAATCGGCTGCGGCATCATGGACGCTTTGATCCACTCCGATGGATCTGGAATGATCCATTTGCATCAAAAGGCGGGCGGCAGCCGAATGCCCGCGACTGCGGAGACGGTCGCGCAGCGTCTGCACTACGTCCACCAGGAAGGCGCCGCTGTCTACAAATTCGCGATTGCGAAGATGGCCGAAGTCTCAAGCGAGATTATGGCCCGTAACAATCTGCGCGCCGACATGATTGACTGGTTGGTTCCGCATCAGGCCAACAAAAGAATTATCGAGTCGACCGCCGAGCGCATGGGCGTGCCGATGGAAAAGGTGATGGTCACGATCCATAAATACGGCAACACCACCAATGCCACCATTCCGCTTTGCCTGTGGGACTATGAGCCGAGGCTCAAGCGTGGCGACAAAATGGTTTTGGCTGCCTTCGGCGGCGGGTTCACCTGGGCCGGCGCCTATGTGCAATGGGCCTATGACGGTGCGACCGTGCCGAAGCTTAACGGCAAGCGGAATGGCAAGGGCCGCTAATTACTTGCGCCGAGAGATCGGCGCGTAATCCCGACGCGTTGCACCAGTATAGAGCTGGCGTGGCCTGCCAATTTTTTGCTGCGGGTCCTCGATCATTTCCTTCCACTGTGCGATCCAGCCGACTGTGCGCGCGACGGCAAAAAGAACCGTGAACATCGTGGTCGGGAAGCCCATCGCCTTGAGGGTGATGCCCGAATAGAAATCGATGTTGGGGTAGAGCTTTTTCTCGATGAAATAGTCGTCATGCAGCGCGACTTTTTCCAGCTCCATTGCGACGTCGAGAAGCGGATCGTCCTTGATGCCGAGTTCGGCCAGGACTTCGTGGCACGTCTTCTGCATGATTTTCGCGCGCGGGTCGTAGTGCTTGTAGATCCGGTGGCCGAAGCCCATCAGCCGGTATGGATCGTTCTTGTCCTTGGCGCGTCTGACAAACTCGGGGATACGACCAACAGAACCGATCTCGCGCAACATGTTGAGAGCGGCTTCGTTGGCGCCGCCATGCGCAGGGCCCCACAGGCATGCACAGCCGGCGGCGATGCACGCGAACGGGTTCGCGCCGGACGAGCCGGCAAGCCTCACCGTCGAAGTCGACGCGTTTTGCTCGTGATCGGCATGCAGGATGAAAATGCGATCCATGGCGCGCGCCAGGACCGGATTGGCTTTGTAGTCCTCGGTCGGCACAGCGTAGCACATCCGCAGGAAATTCGAGGCGTAGTCGAGCTCATTCTTCGGATACACGAATGGCTGGCCGATAGAATATTTGTAGGCCATTGCTGCGAGTGTAGGCATTTTTGCGATCATTCGAATCGAAGCGACCATGCGTTGATGCGGATCGGAGATATCAGTGGAGTCGTGATAGAAGGCTGACAGGGCGCCGACACAACCCGTCATGACCGCCATTGGGTGCGCGTCACGGCGAAAGCCCTGGAAAAATCGGCTCATCTGCTCGTGAACCATCGTGTGCCGGGTCACCCGATAGTCGAAGTCGGCCTTTTGCGCCGCGGTGGGCAGCTCGCCGTAAAGCAGCAGGTAGCAGGTTTCCAGGAAGTCGCCGTGCTCGGCAAGTTGCTCGATCGGATAGCCGCGATAGAGCAGGATGCCTTCGTCGCCGTCGATATAGGTGATCTTGGACTCGCAGCTTGCCGTCGAGGTGAAGCCAGGATCGTATGTGAACATCCCGCTCTGGCTGTAAAGCTTCGAGATGTCCACGACGTCGGGACCGAGCGTGCCGGGATAGACCGGCAGGTCCCAGTTGTTGTTGCCGACCGTCAGCGTGCTGGTTTTATTCTTGGCGCTGGTCTTGGCGTCCATGGTCGAGCCCTCAAGTTGGCCGCGAGCGATGCGCGTGGAAACGTTATGGCCGGACAGGCGTGACGCCGGTTCGGGCGTTGGGAAGTTCCGGCCGCTTTGTTGCGTATCCCATCCAAATGTGCGCTGCAAGACAGTCCGGTAGCGCCCTGCGCAGGTGCATATAGGGGCTAGCCTTCCGTTTTGCCCGGTCAATAAAACTTTAATTTGGAAGCTGGTCCTTGAGGCGAGCCAAGCTCTCCTCCCGGCCCAGCACGGCAAGAACGTCAAAGATCGGCGGCGATGTCGTGCGCCCGGTCAAGGCGGCCCGCAAAGGCTGCGCCACGGCGCCAAGCTTGTGGCCGTCGCGTTCCGCAAAGGGCCGCACCACGGCCTCCACCGTGGCCGCATTCCACTCGGAGACGGCTTCCAGTTCCGGCAGGAGGCCTGCAATCAGGCCCTTGGCTTCCTCGGTAAGGAAAGCCTTGGCCTGATCGTTGATGTCGAGCGGGCGGCTTGCCCACAGGAAACGCGAGGCGTCGAACAATTCGACTAAAGTCTTGGCCCGCTCCTTCAGTCCCGGCATGGCCGCCAACAGCTTGGCGCGTAGTACCGGAGTCATTTTGCTCGCCAGCTCATGTCCGCCGGCGATGTGTGGCAGGAGGTCCTCGATTGCAGCGACCAAGCTGGCGTCATTGCTCGAGCGGATATAGTGGCCGTTGAGACTCTCAAGCTTCGTAAAGTCGAAACGCGCCGCCGAACGCCCGATCTGCGGTAGGTCAAAGGCGGCGATCATTTCCTCGGTGCTGAAAATCTCCTGATCGCCATGCGACCAGCCGAGCCGAACCAGGTAGTTCCGCATCGCGGCCGGCAAATAGCCCATGGCACGGTACGCATCGATACCGAGCGCACCGTGACGCTTGGAAAGCTTCGAACCGTCCGGCCCATGAATGAGCGGGATGTGCGCCATGACCGGCACCCGCCAGCCGAGCGCTTGATAGATCTGCGTCTGGCGAGCGGCGTTGTTGAGATGATCGTCGCCGCGAATGATGTGGGTGACGCCCATATCGTGGTCGTCGACAACCACGGCTAGCATGTAGGTCGGCGTGCCGTCCGAGCGCAGCAGCACGAAGTCATCTAGGTTTTCATTCTGCCAGACCACGCGCCCCTGGACCTGATCTTCGACCATCGTTTGACCGGTCAGCGGAGCCTTGAGGCGGATGACGGAGTTGCCTGCGGCGCGCGGATCCTTCGGGTCGAGTTCGCGACAGCGTCCGTCATAGAGCCGCGTGCGGCCCTCCGCGCGCGCCTTCTCGCGCATGGCCGCGAGCTCCTCCGGGCTGCAATAGCAACGATAGGCATGACCCGAAGCGAGGAGCTGCTCGGCAACCTGCCGGTGGCGGGCGGCGCGTGAATATTGGAAGACGATCTCGCCGTGCCAGTTCAGCCCAAGCCATGTCAACCCATCGATGATTGCGTTGATCGCCGTGGCGGTAGAGCGCTCGCGGTCCGTATCCTCGATTCGCAGCAGCATCTTGCCGCCGTGCCGACGGGCGAACAGCCAGTTGAACAATGCCGTGCGGCCTCCACCGATGTGGAGAAAGCCGGTAGGCGAGGGAGCAAATCGGGTGACGATTTCACCGGCCATGTTCAGATGCGACAGATCCGGATTGCAAGCAGCGGGCTGCGCCCATGTATCATACTTTTGCTCAGGAAACGTAATTTCAGGTCTATGACGACGAAATTTGGTTGTGAATAGTCTTTAAACGCATCCGCGTCCGATCAAAACGATCGGCGATGTCCCGTCATTCAGCTGATGTGATTTTGCAAAGATGAACCTATGCTCAACGCAGCGGTCAGGCTGCGTTCTGATCGCGTGCGGTAGCCGTCCTGTGTTGCTCGCACAACCAATGACCAGCCAATACGTTCAGGAAATCGAAATGGAAATGCCAATGAAGACATCACTCAAATTTGTCCTGCTCGCGATTGGCTTGAGCAACGTGATGACGCTGCCGGCTCCGGCGCAGCAGGTCAAAAGTCGAAATCAAGGATGCGATAATTAAGTCAACCTCGCGAGATAAAACTTTAAGGCCAGATAATCGCTGCCTTTCGGCAGCGCCAGAAAAATACAGACATCAGCAATACAAATATCAGCAATTTATGAAGGCGACTCCTCCTTCGCAGCTGCATCTTGGCCCCAATGGCAGTGAGATTTTCGAAGACTATAACAAAAAAGGTGAGTGGTACCGAATTGTTCATGGCGGTGGCGGCGGGTGGGCAAGCGACGGAAGTGCGCCGAAGACCGGTGGAGGCAGCGGCGGACAGACCTCGGCAAGATAACGCGTCGTCTTACAGCACTGTGTGACGGAAAGCCCGGCCCCCGCGCCGGGCTTTTTCTTCACCATCGCCACACACAATTAAAGGTCGAATACCCGGCTTGAGGGCCTTGCCGGGATTTGGCAGAAAGGCCGCGCGCCGTGCCGTTCCAGGCCAATGCGCAATCAACAAAAGGGCCAACGGCATGGCAACTATCGAGACGGCAGCAGCGGACACGGGCCGGGACTTCATTCGCGATATCGTCAAGTCCGACCTCGATTCCGGCCGCGTCAAAGAGGTGATCACACGGTTTCCGCCCGAGCCCAACGGGTACCTCCATATCGGCCACGCCAAATCGATCGCTCTGAATTTCAGCCTGGCCGAGGAATTCGGCGGGCGCTGCCACCTGCGCTTCGACGACACCAATCCGACCAAGGAAGAGCAGGAATATATCGACGCCATCGAGCGCGACGTGCGCTGGCTCGGCTTCGATTGGGGCAAGCACCTCTATCACGCATCCGACTATTTCGAGCAGCTCTACGCCTGGGCCGAAGATCTGATCCGCACGAGGAAGGCCTATGTGGACGACCAGAGCCCCCATGACATACGCGTCAACCGCGGCACGCTGACCGAGCCCGGCAAGAACAGTCCGTTCCGCGACCGGACCGTGGAGGAAAACCTCGATCTGTTCCGCCGCATGCGCGCCGGCGAATTTCCCAATGGCGCGCGCGTGCTGCGGGCCAAAATCGACATGGCGTCAGGCAACATCAACCTGCGCGATCCTGTGCTCTACCGGATCCTGCATGCCAGCCACCCGCGCACCGGCACCGAATGGAAGATTTATCCAAGCTACGATTTCGCGCACGGGCAGTCGGACGCGATCGAGCACATTACCCATTCGATTTGCACGCTGGAGTTCGAGGACCATCGCCCGCTGTACGACTGGTTCATCGATAACCTGAATGTTCCGTCACGTCCCCGGCAGTACGAGTTCGCGCGCCTCAACCTCACCTACACCGTGCTGTCCAAGCGCGTGCTCACCGAGCTGGTGCGCGACGGCCATGTCAGCGGCTGGGACGATCCCCGCATGCCGACGATCGCCGGGTTGCGGCGCCGCGGCGTGCCGCCGGAAGCGATCCGCGATTTCGTCAAGCGCATCGGCGTCGCCAAGGCCAACAGTGTGGTTGACGCCGGCATGTTCGATTTTTCAGTGCGCGAGGTTCTCAACAGGACCGCGTTGCGCCGGATGGCGGTGCTGCGTCCCCTCAAGCTTGTGATCGAAAACTATCCGGAAGGGCAGGTCGAGGAGCTCGAAGCCGCCAATCATCCCGACGATCCCGTGGCCGGCACGCGCAAGATCAGGTTCGGGCGCGAGCTGTACATCGAGCACGATGACTTCATGGAGAATCCGCCGAAGAAATTCTTCCGGCTTTCGCCCGGCACCGAGGTGCGCCTGCGCTATGCCTATTTCGTAACGTGCCGTGAGGCCGTGAAAAATGCCAGGGGCGAGGTGGTTGAGCTACGGTGCACGTATGATCCTGCCACCCGCGGCGGCAACGCGCTGGACAGGCGCAAGGTGAAGGCCACAATCCATTGGGTGTCGGCCGCGCATTCCATTCCCGCCGAGGTACGGCTCTATAATCCGCTGTTCACGCGACCTGATCTGAGCGGCGGAGAAGGCTTTACCGCGGATCTCAATCCGAACTCCCTTGAGCTGCTGACGGGGACTCGCCTTGAGCCTGCGCTTGCCGACGCACAACTCGAGAAGCCTATGCAGTTCGAGCGGCAGGGCTACTTTACGCTCGACCGTGACTCGAAACCCGGCAAGCCGGTGTTCAGCAGGACAATTGGGCTGCGCGACACCTGGGCCAAGGAGAAAGCCACAGGCTAGGGCGAGGCACTGGCGCTACAACCTGTGGGCGAGTTAAGGTTGCGCCGGTTGTAACGGATGACGTCGGGGAGGCGCCCGCCGCGTGGCCCGGGAGCATTCCGAGAAAGCGCGCGCCCGCGCCAAGGCCTGGGCGCCAGACTTCGACGCCGCACGTCGCCCGGCGGGGCTGCTCATCCCTGATGGGATCGCGGGCTTAACCGGCCGGCTGCGAGAAACGATATCGGAATGGGCGGCAGCTGAAGCCGCGCCCGGGCGAATGCTGCCCTGGGTGCCCGTCTCGTTCGGCTTAGGCATCGTCGGCTACTTCGCCGCCGACAGGGAGCCAACGTGGTGGGCCTCCGTGACGTTTGCTTTTCTCACATCCTCGTGGCCTGTCTGGCGCGTCGACGACCAATCCCCCTTCCGGTGGCGGCAAACCTGGCGGCGATGGCCGCCGGGTTTGCGACCAGCCACGCTGCAGACGCTGCATCTTGCACATCCGATCCTGCTGCATCTGGTATCGAGCGCGTTGGTTGCCGGTTTCGTCGAGGCTCGCGAGCAACGCGAGCACGGCGACCGCATCGTGGTCGGCGTTCAACGTTTTGAGGCGGCGAGCATTGGGTCAGCGCCAGAGCGCGTGCGGGTTGCTGTGCGAAAGGGAACCGCGCCTGCCGTAGGCAGCTTCGTCGAGTTCAAGGCCCATCTGTCGCCGCCGCTGCAACCGCTTCGGCCCGGCGGATACGAGTTTGCCCGCGACATGTATTTCCAGCGCATAGGCGCCTCCGGCTACGCACTGGTCAAGGTCAAATCGCCGCCAGTGGCGCAAGGCTTCTGGCTGCGCTACGCCAGCATCATCGACGCGCTGCGCGAAGGTATCGACAAGCGCATCCGCGCGGTGACGGGAGGCGACCACGGTTCGATCGCCTCTGCGCTGATCACTGGAAAACGCTGCGATCTCGGGGCCTGTCAACGATGCGATGTACGTTTCAAGCCTGTCATTTGTTGCTTCGTGCCGGTGCGCTATTGGACTGTGGTCCAATCGGCTCAGGATAGCGGACCTCGGATTCATATAACTTCTTCGTAAATCCTGGGCCGATTGGACTTCAGTCCAACTCGATTTCTTGATGCGGCTACTTCAACAAATTTTAGTAGAGCGAAACGGAGCGACGGCTTGAACAGGCCTCGCGCGAATTTCATGCTCGATTAGAAGAACTCGGAGCGTTGACATGAAAAAACGACCAGCATTTCTCGGGTGCTTTGCGCTTATTTTTGCGTCCCTTGCATTTTCTGCGACACCTTCGCTTGCGCAGAAAAAGACAGTGAAGGCCTGCCAAGAGGAATGGAGAGCCAACAAAGCTGCAAACGAAGCGGCCAAGATCACCGAAAAAGACTACGTTGCAAAATGCAGAGCTGAATCTGATAAGCCCGCGGCAGCGACGACGACCACTGCGCCAGCGGCGCCAGCACCGAAAATGGCGCCTGCGACTGCTAAAAAGCCTGCTGACGGTAGGCAGGCGGAATACGCTCGGGAGCGAGCCTGCGGCGCGGATTGGAAGGCTGATAAAGCGGCGGGAAAAGTGCCCACAGGAATGACTTGGCCGAAGTATTGGAGCGAGTGCAACAAGCGCAAAAAGGCTGCAGGGATGTGAACCTGTGACCGAAATTAAAAGGAGGAAATAATGAAGCGTATCATTCTTGCTGCTTTGATGACCGCTTTCGCTATCAGCACGGCCACAGCGCAATCCTGTGAAAGCAAGGCAGTGAGCGCGGACGGCAAGCCGCTCCACGGCGGCCAAAACGAGCTTTGTGAAGAAGTGTAAGAAGGACGCTTGCGAGGCC
>DASXST010000107.1:0-6294 GCA_036505835.1 Pseudolabrys sp.
TGCAATGGCAGACTGCAAAACCTCCGCCGTCTGGTGTCCCATAAGATCGCTAAATTGCGAAGTTATGGCATTTTGAGCAGCCTCCTGTCCGAAGACGAGACCCGCAATCGCGATCACAATAAGTAAGATCGGAGCTATGGACGTGGCAGTGTAGAAGGCGATGGCAGCACCCCGGGTCAATGCTTCGTCAGTGATGAAAGACAGCACTACGTCCTTGATCGTCTTCCAAGTTGCAGAGATCATTCTCCATCGCTCCGCACGCGTTCTTGTCGGGACTCCTTTAATACAATGGCAATTCACGCAAACTGTTCCAGTTGCCATAAGCGGACATAGAGCCCTCTGAATGTCATGTCCGCTTTACCCCCGAAAGCGGACATGTGCGGTGCAGCCAGGGATGTCCGCTAAGGGCCAATAGCGGACATCGAATTATTCGATCACCTCGTCCGCACGCCCGATAAGTGTGTTGGGGACGTTGACCCCGAGCGCTTTGGTGGTTTTCAGGTTGATGATGACCTCAAAACTCGTTGACTGCTTCACCGGCAGATCGGCTGCTTTCGGCCCGTCAATGATTTGGTGATAATCCGTGTCAAGCGCCAAACGCACAATATTTGACCCCGGGGCAGCTTGCTCCGAGGGTTTTGCTTGTTCACTTGGTCAGGCGCGGGTCCGCATGCGCATCATGAAGTTGTCGAAACCGAGTTCGGCCACCTGCAGCCACGTATACGAAAACACGTCCGCTAAGGGCCAACAGCAGGCATTGGTGCAGGCTTGTGCGACAAACGAAAGCCCGCCGTGCGGAGGTCTCACCAAAACACCGCCAGATCCTTTGATTTAGGCAGCGATCGCTTTTGCGCTTTTTCGCCAGCCGAGCAGACCAATGACCCCACTGGCGAAACGCCGGAAGCGCAGCTTGCCTATTACTGCCCTCCGGCGCGAAATCAGCCAAATAATGATTATATAGCGCGCAAAGGGCGAATGCGGAGCGGCCCGTGGATTCGATCCAAGCAGGCTGTCCGAGTTCCAAACGCGCTGGATTTTTCCGCAAGCGCGCCGCTGGCGCGTTTGTTGCTGCACTGGTCTTAACCGCGCTGGCGCCCTCAACAACCGCCGCGAGCGGGCGGGCGGTCGTACTCGACATCGATGGGGTGATCGGGCCGGCGTTTGCCGACTACATCAAGCGCGAGCTCGTGGTAGCGAGAACCAATGAAACGCGCCTGATCGTGTTGCGCATCAATACTCCGGGCGGGCTCGATACGTCCATGCGGGCGATAAATGGTGCAATCTTGGCCTCGCCGGTGCCAGTTGCGACCTTCGTTGCTCCGAACGGCGCGCGCGCGGCGAGCGCCGGAACTTATATCGCTTATGCCAGCGCCATCGCCGCTATGGCTCCCGGCACCAATATCGGCGCCGCAACGCCGGTCCAAATCGGAGGAAGTTCGTTTTTCCCGAGTGGCAGGCCCGATCAGGAGAAGGGAAAGGCCGGCGAGTCGGCAGATGCCCCAACGCGCAAGGCGGTGAATGATGCCGTGGCCTATATCCGCAGTCTCGCCGAGGTCAATGGCCGCAACGCCGACTGGGCGGAGGATGCGGTGCGGTCGGCCGCAAGCATTCCGGCTTCGGAAGCGATTAAGCTGCATGTCGTCGATGTGATCGCTGACGACGTTCCCGACCTTCTGCGTAAGATCGATGGCCGCATTGTAGTGGTCGCCGGGAAGTCGGAGCGGCTGGCGACCGCTGGATTAGACCTCGCAACGATCGCTCCTGACTGGCGCACCGAGCTCCTTGCCGTAATCACCAATCCGAACGTCGCTTTCATCCTCCTGCTGATCGGCGTTTATGGAATGATTTTCGAGTTCTTCAGCCCAGGGGCGGTCGCTCCCGGCCTGATCGGCGCGATCAGTTTGCTCGTGGCGCTCTACGCGCTCAACCTGTTGCCAATCAACTATGCCGGTGCGGGGCTGGTGCTGCTCGGCATCGGGCTCATGATCGCTGAGGCTCATATCGGGGCTTTCGGCGCCATCGGAGTCGGCGGCATCGTCGCGTTCGCGATTGGCGCGATCATGATGTTTCCCTCGGGAGTACCGGGGTTCGAGTTGTCCTCCGCGGTTATTGCCGGCGCCGTCGGAGTGTCCGCCGCTTTCTTCCTGCTCGTGCTTTCTATGCTGCTGCGATCGCATAGGCGATCCGTAATCACTGGCAAGGAGGCCCTGCTTGGCGCTGAGGCGCAGGCGATATCGTGGGATGGAGCGGAGGGGCGTATTCGCATCAAGGGAGAGGTCTGGCGTGCGCGCGCCAAAGCACCTCTGCAACCAGGGACCCGCGTCAAAGTGGTCGGACGCGACGGTCTTGTTCTGATCGTCGAGCCGACCTGACGTTTCGTCGGCGATTAATGCGAACAAGGAGGAAATGCCATGTTTTCTGCAACAGTCATTCTCATCATTGCGATTTTCGTAGTCGGCATCCTCTACTCCGCGGTGCGCATCCTGCGTGAATATGAACGCGGCGTGGTATTCACGCTTGGCCGCTACACAGGTACGAAGGGTCCGGGCTTCTTCCTGCTGGTACCTATTGTGCAGCAGATGGTGCGCGTCGATCTTCGCGTCATCGTCGATGAGGTGCCGCCGCAGGACATAATCTCGCGCGACAATGTTTCGGTCAAGGTGAATGCCGTGATCTATTTCCGCGTCGTCGATGCCGAGCGGGCGGTGATCCAGGTCAACAATTATCTCGCCGCGACGAGTCAGCTCGCGCAGACGACGCTGCGCTGGGTGCTTGGCAAGCATGACCTCGACTCCATGCTGGCTGAGCGTGACAAGCTCAACGCGGACATCCAGGATGTGCTCGACAAGCAGACCGAGGCTTGGGGCATCAAGGTTTCCAATGTTGAGATCAAGCGCATCGACCTCAACGAGAACATGGTGCGTGCGATTGCGCGCCAAGCCGAAGCCGAGCGCACCCGCCGCGCCAAGGTGATCAATGCCGAGGGCGAGCAGCAGGCGGCGCAAAAACTGCTCGATGCAGCCAAGATCTTGGCACCCGTTCCCCAGGCGATGCAGCTCCGCTATCTGGCCACTCTGTTCGACATTGCGGGCGAGCGAAGTTCGACGATCGTCTTCCCGATCCCGATGGATCTCATGCGCGGATGGGAAGCGCGGGTGCCGGCGGGAAGCTGATATAATGAGACAGGCCAACCTGGCGAGCCACGAAACGCCGGGGCCAACTCGTTGGAAGCTCAGCTGTTCCCGGAACCTGGACACTCCCTATTCGGCTGATATGTCCCCTTTGATCAGAAGCAAACCCTTCGCAATACGATCGCGATGTCCGTTTTGCCTCCAAGAGCAGACATTCGTGGGAATGTGAGCGGCCTGTCCGCGAATTGCTTCCGATAAACACGGTTATCGGAGCCAATCGGATGTCCGCTTTATCCCCGAAAGCGGACATTCATGACCGACGAACGCATGTCCGTTAAGGGCCAATAGCGGACATTCAACCGCGGTCGCCAGTTTAGAATAGAAACCGCGCGGGTCATTGCCCGGGTATTTTCATTGGCTGCGTTCCACCGGCAATCGAGATAACCTTTCTTCGGTCGCGACCCAGCGCGTGTTTACTATGGTGCCCGTTGGAGAGACAGCCACACGCGTTGTGGCGTCACCGGTAGATCCAGATCAGAGACTCCGCGGCACGCCAAGGCATCAAGGACGGCGTTGATCGTCGACGGAAGCGAACCAGCCACGCCGGACTCGCCCGCGCCCTTGGCGCCAATCGGGTTCGTCGTGCAGGGAACGATGTGGTGGTGCACGGACATTTGCGGCATATGGCCTGCGCGCGGCATGAAGTAGTCCATGAACGACGCGGTAAGCAACTGACCATCGTCGCCGTAGATCACCTGTTCGCCGAGAACCTGCCCCACGCCCTGCGCCACCCCGCCATGGATCTGCCCCTTCACCCTTGCGTTGTTCAGAAGGTTCCCGACGTCATCGACTGCAGTGTAGGCCACAACGGCGACGACCCCGGTTTCCGGATCGATCTCGACTTCGCAGATGTGGCATCCGTTCGGAAAACTCATCTGCGGGGACACAAATTTTGCGACGCTATCAAGCCCGCCTGACAAGTCCTCGGAAATTGCGGCCACCCGCAAGCGGGCCGCGAGATCGAGAATCGAAATCGTACGGTCGGTTCCTACAACCCGAAATGTACCCTCGGTGAAATCGATATCGTTAACATCTGTCTCGAAAATTTCCGCTGCGCCTCGTCGGCCTTTTTCGATTGCTTGGTCGCAGGCAATCGTGGTGGCGCTGCCCGCCATCATGATCGAACGCGATGCAACACTCGGCGTACCGGCCGGTACTTCGTCGCTATCGCCCTGAACGAGTCGCACGGCCCGGTAATCGATGCCGAGCTTCTGTGCCACCAAAGGAACGAATGTCGAAAGATGTCCCTGTCCCATTGCCTGAACGCCGGTGCGCAGTGCTACCTTGCCGTCGGGCTCGAACCGTAGGTCGACGGTTTCGTCGAGAATACCGCCCGCTACTTCGAGAAAGCAGCCGATACCGATGCCGCGCAATTTTCCGTTCCGCTCCGAGACTTTGCGGCGTTCCGGAAAGCCATTCCAGTCCGCGAGCGCCTGTGCCTTTTTCAGTACCTCCTCGAATTCGCCGCTGTCGTAGATCGGCCCGTTCGGCGTTTTGTAAGGCATCGCCGAAGACGGAATGAAGTTTCGGAGACGCAATTCCGCGGAGTCAATTTTCATCGCTTCCGCCGCCTTATCGATCAAGCGCTCGATCATATAGATTGCCTCCGGCCTGCCGGCCCCGCGATAGGGCCCCAGCGGCACCGCATTCGTCAGCACCATCTTCACGCCGATATGGATCGCCGGAATGACATAGACGCTCGATAGGCAGTTTTTGGTATTGTTGGTGGCAATGATCGCGGCGTATGTCGACGTATAGGCGCCGATTCCGACAAAGGTCTGCGCCCGCAAGCCGAGGAATTTTCCAGCAGTATCAAGCGCGAGTTCACCCTCCAGCACCCCGTCACGTCCATGGGTATCGGTGAGAAAGCTCTCCAGCCGGCTGGCGCGCCACTTCACCGGCCGTCCGACGCGGCGTGCTGCGTACAGCAAGGCGGCATATTCGGAATAGATCTGCACCTTCATTCCAAATCCGCCGCCCACGTCGTGCGTGAGGACGCGAATCTGGCTCAGAGGAACTTTAAATACGTTTTCTGCAAGAACTTTTCTTATCACGGCCACGCCCTGCGTCGGCGCGATCAGCGTATAGCGCTGAGTGTGCACATCGAAGATCGCGATTGCGGCGCGCGGCTCCATCGCGCTCGGAGCGATACGCGTATCGATCAGCCTCACCCGCTCGATGTGCGCGGCACGAGCAAACGCGGCGTCAACCGCCGCGGCATCGCCATCTTCCCAATCAAGCGCGATGTTGCCCGGCGTGAGTTCGGCAGAATCGCCGCCGTACAATAGTATAGCATTGTAGCGCTATAATGTCATTGGATCGGATCTTTTGAATCGAGCCCGCCGAAGGCGTCGGCTGAAGAGGGCGGGTCGCCAAGCACGAGCCAGCCAAGCCAGCCTTGACATTCGCGCCTTGGCCGACTGGGGTCGCCTTAATGCTTCGATGCTATAGCACCGCGGCAGTAGAGCATTTGCCATTCCGATGCTACATTGCCTCTCAACCTCAATAGGAAGGTCACTGGTGAGCGATGGCAGGACGCAGCGCGAGATCTACTCCAAGACATGCCAGCGGCACTGGCGCGGCACGGAAACAGACCGAACGGCCATCTGTCGTCCACACGAGCCTGTACCTTCCGGAGCCGGTCTATGAGGCGCTACGCAAGATCGCGTTCGAGGAGCGCCTCAAAATCCACGACGTCGTGCTGGAGGGGATCGATCTGGCATTGCGGCGGCGTGGGTATCCGTCGATTGAGAGGCTTAGGGCGGGCAAGAGGCGGTAGCGCGAGCTAACCGCCCCGACGCATTACTTCCTGGTATGACCACGCCGCTTTGGTCGCTCAGGGTGGAGAGGACACAATCGAAAACACGGTGGGCTCACGCCCGGATTGCCCATCGCAAATGGATATGGAGAAGCTATGGAGCGAACACCATTCCGGTGCAGCACACACGTCGAGGCGGGGCATACCGAGCTATTCTGTCAAATCCAAGCGGGAGGCTTGGCAGCGGGCTAAGAAGGCTGCTGACGCTGTCGAGGCGACCGCGCTCGGAAAAAGGGAGGCGGATGCTCCGGGCGGAGCTGCTCGCCAAGAGCGGCTCTTACTGGA
>DASXST010000108.1:0-4067 GCA_036505835.1 Pseudolabrys sp.
GCCAAACATCGTAGGCGGCATCAAATTGAAGCCATTCGTCTAGGCGCTTGTGCAGCCGCTCGATCTCCTTGCGCGCCTCGATCAGTTCAGCCGCAGCCTTGCCCTGTGGCGGCACGCTGGCGGCTGGCTTGGCGACGTCGCCTGCGCGTTTGGTTTGCCGGCCAGCACGTCGATGGCGCATGTATTCACGCATATATTCGGTCTTGGCTTTGCCCCAAAACATTCCGGCTCTCCTGTTAGGTCTAACAAGGTCTAACACAGGGTAGCCGGGTCTAACAAGGGGTCTAACAGGTGAGTTATTTGCGGAAAATTTCCGGCTCGGCCGGTGGCAGCGGGTCGAGCGCATCGGCGACATTGACCAAATTGCGCGCCTTGTCGATTAAGAATCTGCGCTGACCCGGATCATCTTCCCGCTTGGCCTGTTGCGCCAACTCAATGGCGCGAGTGCGATAAGCGAGAGCGCGGGGCATGGTGATCGAATTAGCATGAGAGGCGTTTTGCGGACACAGCGCGGACACAGGGGTGCGTGTTTTTTTTCCGGCTGTTCAGCGTTTTTCTAGTTGTCTGATTCTTTGATTGTTTTTGGCGCGCCGGAAGGGATTCGAACCCCTGACCCCCAGATTCGAAGTCTGGTGCTCTATCCAGCTGAGCTACCGGCGCTTTGGATGGGTGATACCAGTTAGCGTCCGCTTTGCGTAAAAAACGGACCCTCGTCAATGCCTTTGATGAGGGCTAGTTGCCCTGCACATCGTAGCCGGCGGTCAAATGCAGAGCTGTTCGTGGTCTTTAGCAGCAGCCTCTGAACCGACCTTTCCCAATGGCGTAGCGCGCTTGCTGGCGTTCGCGGAAGAACTCCACATACGTCATGATCGGCTGATCGGGATGGTTAGCCCGTCGATGCGCAACATATGCCTCGTAATCCGGAACACCGATCATCAGACGCGCAGTTCGCGTGCCCCAATAACCGGCGGCCCGCATGGCACTTGCAGACTGGTCGAACAATTCCTGCAGATCAGGCATGGCGACCCCCCACCGCTGCTCCGGCGAGCCCGATTTCCATTGCGGTCGGCTGGGGATTGCCCAGCGCTTTCCGGATACTGAGCAGGCCATAGACCACGGTCGCAACGACCACCAGAACGAACACAGCCGCAAGCGATGCATCGATGTAATCGTTGAACACGATCCGCCTCATCTCGCCGAGCGCCTTTGCGGGTGCCAACAACTGACCCGCTGCCAGCGCATCGCCGTATTTGAGTGCGTGGCTAATGAACCCCACGTTTGGATCGGGGCTGAACACCTTTTCGAGCCCCGCAGTGACCGTGCAGACCACGAGCCATGTCGCGGGCACGATGGTCACCCAGGCGAACCGCTCGCGTTTCATCTTGAAGAGGACCACCGTGCAAACCGTCAACGCGATTGCCGCCAGCATCTGGTTGGCAGTCCCGAACAAAGGCCATAGCGTCCAGATGCCGCCCAACGGATCGATCACGCCGACGTACAGAAAGTAGCCCCAGAGAGCGCAAGAAAGCGCCGAGCCGATGAGGTTGTTCGTCCACGACGTCGTCTCTTTGAAAGCGGGAACCGCGTTGCCGACGAGATCCTGAATCATAAACCGGAGCACGCGCGTTCCGGCATCGACTGTCGTGAGGATGAACAGCGCCTCGAACAGGATCGCGAAATGGTACCAGATACCCATCAGGGTCCGGCCGCCAAGGAACGACGAGAGAATATGGGCCATGCCGACGGCGAGCGTTGGTGCGCCGCCGGTTCGCGACATGATCGAATTTTCTCCGACGTCCTTCGCCACCTGAGCGATCTCGTCCGGGGTCACCACAAACCCCCATGACGAGATGACTTGGGCGGCTTGCTCAGCCGTGGTGCCGATCAGTCCCGCGCCGCTGTTCATTGCAAAATACACGCCGGGATGGATGATGCTCGCGCCGATCATCGCCATGATGGCGACGAACGATTCCATCAACATTCCGCCATAGCCGATGAACGCGATCTGCTTTTCGTTCTCGATCATCTTCGGCGTTGTCCCTGATGCAATGAGCGAATGCCATCCGGAAACGGCGCCGCACGCGATGGTAATGAAAAGGAACGGGAACACACTGCCAGACCAAACAGGTCCGCTGCCATCGATGAACTTGGTGACGGCGGGCATCTGGAGATCGGGACGAACAATGATGATGCCAATGGCCAGAAGCATGATGGTGCCGATCTTCAGGAACGTCGAAAGGTAATCGCGCGGGGCCAGAAGCAACCAGACCGGCAGCACGGATGCGACGAAACCGTAGCCGATGATGATCAGCGCGAGCGTCTCCCCTTTTAGATCGAAATAGGCAGCGAGCGCAGGCGTCTCGGACACTGTCTTGCCGTAGATCAGCGCCGCGAGAAGCAATACGCAGCCGAGGAGCGACATTTCGCCGATCCTGCCCGGACGAATGAACTGGTTGTAGACGCCCATCAGAAGCGCGATCGGAATCGTGCAGAAAACCGCGAACGTTCCCCACGGGCTGCCGATCAGTGCCTTGACGACGACAAGCGCAAGGACCGCAAGGACGATGACGCAAATCAGAAGAATGCCTATGCCCGTGATCGTGCCCGCCACCGGCCCCATTTCGCCACGCACGATGTCGCCGAGCGAGCGGCCATCGCGGCGCGTTGAGAGAAACAGCACGGTCATGTCCTGGACCGCACCGGCAAACACCGCGCCGGCGAGAATCCACAGCGTGCCCGGCAGATAGCCCATTTGCGCCGCAAGCACTGGACCGACCAATGGACCCGCGCCGGCGATCGCCGCGAAATGATGGCCGTAAAGCACGTAACGATTGGTCGGAACGTAATCGAGACCGTCATTATGACGAACGGCAGGCGTCGGTCGCCCGCCATCGACCCCGAGCGCCCGGTTGGCGACGAACAAGCCATAAAATCGATAAGCGATTAAATAGATGCAAATCGCGGCGATGACGAGCCACGCGGCGTTGACCGCTTCACCTCGATTGAGCGCTACAATGGCAAATGCGACGGCGCCCAGAAGAGCAACCGCGATCCATAGGAGCCTCGTCTGCGGGGCGCTGGAATTGTTGATGAAACTCATGGGACGTTCTCCCGCACTGCAGGAAAGCCCCCCACAAAACAAGTTTCGTCCTCGCGCCGACCTTGATCAAGACAAAAGTGTAGAGGCAATAAAAATTTACATCGCAACAATGTCGGAGAAGCATGCCTGCCGTAGTGCGTGTTGGCACTTCTTTTCGATCGCCGCGGCAGCGTGGCGACAACGGTATGGAAAAATCGCGCTGACGTGTGACGGGTCAGGCGGGAATGCCCGGGAAACGCATTCTTTTAGGGAAACCGGTTGGCGTGACGTGGCGCACCCGAAGAGATTCGAACTCCTGGCCCCCAGATTTTTAGTCTCATTCTATCCAATTCTCTGACATTGCTGAGCTTTCCCCGAGCGATAAAACCGCACTTGTTGCGAGCGTTTTGGCTCCTACGCTGCTATCCGGGATTTCCGGCGGATTCCATTTCGGTGTTTCCCCCGTACTGCCCCAACGAGTGCAGGAGCGAGCTAATGACCACACAGAGAATTACCAAAGCGGGCAGTGGATGCTCTCAAGCCACGCGTCGCCTCATGTCGCCCCTCTGGCGGGTCACGACCATGGCCTTAGGTTCCGCACCATGCCGGAAGCGATCGAGGCTAGGTGTCAAATGTCCGCTTTGGGTCATTAGCAGACATTTCGCGGTGCAAACGGCATGTCTGCTTTACCCCCGAAAGCTGACATTGGCGCCCATAATCAATGTCTGCTAGGGCCAAAAGCGGACATTCGGCGTCTCTTTCGATAACGGCGGCAGCGCGCGCGACTAAGGTTGGCGACACGACAAGCCCGAGTGCCGTTTCGGTCTTTAGGTTGATGACCAGGTTGAACTTGGTTGGCGATTGCACGGGGAGGTCGGCAGGCTTTGTGCCTTGGTGACACAAACCAAGCTCGTGCTCGATCGGGAAAAATAACGATCACGCTTGAGGAGATTTTGAGTCGCGATTGGCGAGAAGCACGCCACCGGCA
>DASXST010000109.1:0-31360 GCA_036505835.1 Pseudolabrys sp.
AAGCCGGGGCCGGCGGCTTCTTCGACGACGGCGGCTTCCCCGTCGGCAAGGGCTGGGAGGACATCGCTTTTCCCGCCGTGAACGACGAGCACGCCTACGCACTGGAAATCTCCGGCGATTCGATGAAGCCGGCCTATCGCAACGGCGACGTGATCATCGTTTCGCCCGCCGCGACGGTTCGAAAAGGTGATCGGGTCGTGGTCAAGACCAAGGATGGCGAGGTGATGGTCAAGGAGCTCAAACGCAAGACTGCGAAATCAGTCGAGCTCAAATCACTCAATGCCGAGCACCGCGATCGCACACTGCCCATGTCGGAGGTGCTTTGGCTTGCGCGCATCGTGTGGGCGAGCCAGTAGCTTTATCGCCAGCGCGCCCTGCCCCGGTGAGCCTGCCTAGGCGGAAAGTGCCAGGCCAACCGGCATGGCCACGACTAGGCCGAACGCGCCAACGCGCCGTCGATCATATCGATGGTGTTCTGCAAGCCATAGACCGCCACGAATGAGCCGAAGCGCGGGCCTTTTTCCTGTCCGAGCAGGACTTGATAGAGCAAGTTAAACCAGTCGAGCGAGACGCCAGGCTTGCCGTCCTTCGCTTTCTTTTTGTGGTCGAGAAACGGCTCGCGTCGCCCGACCTCGTAGACCACGTTCTGGATCTCTTCGGCGGTCGCCTTCGCCTGCAACTGCGAAAGCGCATCGCGCAAATCGATGAGCGCCGCGCGTTCGGGATCCGTCGGCTCGCGAAATATCTTCGACGGCAACACAAAGTCACGGAAATAGTGGATTGCATATTCCACCAGCTCATCGAGCTTTGGATGCGTCATCGGCGTCACGCCCGGCCTATAGCGGCCGATGAATCCCCACAATGTTTCTGCATTCTCAGCGTTCGACGATGATACCAGCGTCAGCAGCATCGTGAATGAAATCGGCATGTCGATCTTCGGCGGCTTGCCGGAGTGAATATGCCAAATCGGGTTGGAAAGCTGCTGCCGCGGGTCCTGCCGTTCAAACCCGTCGAGAAACTGATAGTACTCGTCGACGTTGCGCGGAATGACGTCGAAGTAGAGTCGCTTGGCGGCTTTCGGCTCGCGGTACATGAACAGCGACAAGCTTTCCGGACTGGCGTAGCGCAGCCATTCCTCGATTGTCAGCCCGTTGCCTTTTGACTTGGAGATTTTCTGGCCTTTCTCATCAAGGAAAAGCTCATAGTTAAATCCCTCGGGAGGCATGCCTCCGAGTGCGCGACAGATCTCACCGGAAAGTTTCACCGAATCGATCAGATCCTTCCCAGCCATCTCGTAATCGACGCCGAGTGCAAGCCAACGCATGGCCCAGTCCGGTTTCCATTGCAGCTTGCAGCGACCTCCTGTCACCGGCGTGACCACCTGTTGTCCTGTATCGGGGTCCTGATAGGTGATTGTGCCGGCCTTGGCGTCGTGCGCGGTCACGGGCACCTGCAGCACGACCCCGCTTTTTGGCGAAACCGGCAGGAATGGCGAATAGCTCGCCGCCCGCTCCTCTCGCAGCGAGGGTAGCATGATGGCCATGACCTCGTCGAAACGCGCCAGCACTTTCAGCAAAGCCTGGTCGAAGCGACCGGACTTGTAGCATTCGGTTGAGGACAGGAATTCGTACTCGAACCCGAAATGATCCAGAAAGGCTCGCAGACGGGCATTGTTGTGTTCGCCGAAGCTTGGATGGGTGCCGAACGGATCCGGCACCTGGGTCAACGGCTTGCCGAGGTGCGCCTCCAGCATTTCTTTGTTCGGCACATTATCCGGTACTTTGCGCAGCCCATCCATATCATCGGAAAACGCAATCAATCGCGTCTTTATCTTGTCGTCGGTCAGCACACGAAATGCATGGCGTACCATGGTCGTGCGTGCGACCTCGCCGAAGGTGCCGATGTGAGGCAGACCCGAGGGACCGTAACCTGTCTCGAAAATCACCTCGTCCTTGGGCCGCTTCTTGAGCCGGGCGACGATCTTGCGCGCCTCCTCGAACGGCCATGCGTTCGATTGCTCGGCGAGTTCACGCAAAGAAGCGGCGGTTTCGGCAATGGACATTCTGGTCTCCGGGGCGCGGACACTAGAAACGCCACGCCACAACGTCAAATGCGCGATTCAAAAGGGACTCACCGGAAAATAGCGAAGCCAGAGATCGGTGAAGCGCCCCTTCTCCCACAGTCGGAACAGTGCCCAGTTGAACGCCTGTCGCAGCAGTTCGTTACCGCGTCTCACTGCAATACCAACGCCTTCGCCAAAAAAACGGCTCTCAAGAAATGGTCCACCCCGAAACTGGCAGCAGTTCGCCGAGTCGGTGCCGTTTAGCCAGAAAGCGAGCGATACGCCGTCACCAAAAAGGAGATCGACCTCACCTCGCTTGAGCGCAAAGCGCGCAGCGTCGGAATCCGGATAAGAACGCAGCTCGGCCTCCGTGAAGAGTGCCTTGAGATATGCTTCATGCGCAGTGCCTGCGACAACCGCGATTTTTTTCCCTTCGAGAAGTTCCGGGCGAACGTCTTCGATCGTACTATCACGTCGCGCCACAAATCTTGCCGGTGTGCGGTAATAGGGATCGCTGAAATCGAGCCTCGTGCGCATGTCGGGCGTCGCCGCGATCGAGGCTATGATGGCGTCGCCGTTGTTGCTGTTGAGCGCTCCGATCAGAGTATCGAACCGACGCATCTGCACCGTACAGGCGACCCTAAGCTCCTCGCAAATCAGCCTGGCAAGATCGACATTGAACCCGATGGGTGCACCATCCGGCCCGGCGTAATTGAACGGCGGATAATCGGTTTCCGTCAGGAAGCGGATAATGCTGATGCGGGAAAGATCGGGACGCTCCGGTCGCCGCCGCGGATCCCAGAAGCTTGGGACCGCCATGGAATCGACCGTTTTTGCCGCCGGTGCGGACGGCGCAGACGATGGCTCCTTGGTGGTCTGCGCAACCGCTGCCGCCGCCGCGAACATGGGCAATGTCACGGCAACAGCCAAGATCCTGGCGTCACGCCAACGCGAACCTGAAAGCGGCATCCACCTGTCTTTCATTGAGAAACGGCTGCGACCATAGCATCGCTGTGGCGGCGGACCAGTCAGAATCGCAGCGCCTTGATATTCTTTCCCGGGTTCAATCGCCCGTCAGGTGCTTTTCGATCTCATGCACGGGCATTTTGACAAAATCCTTGTCCACCTCGGCGCGAACAGCGCTCTTTAGGGCGTGCGTATAGGCTGGACGGATCACTCCAAGCGCGCGCGGCGGGGCCACCACGATCAGAGATTTGACCTTCCCGGATGTAATCGCCGCGTCGAGATGTTGAACCAGTTGGATGAGAAAGGTTCGTTCGGATTGATCGTGCCAGTCGGTCTGTTCGACTGCGCTTCGGCTATTGCTGGCGGAATTGAAAGCGCGGCCCGGCGCATCTGTTCCCAGTTCGTGCGTCGCGAGGTCCTTTTGTTCGAAGACCTGGATTGTCTTCAGATTGGGGAATTTGATATCGCCAGAATTTTGCAAAATCAGGGCCTTGGCACCGTCACACACGACGACCCATTCTCCATGTCTGATCAAAAGTGCGGCCATCGATGACTCCTCAAAGTACAGCAGGATAAAAGCGATGCGCGCCTGAGTTTGCTCTGGATCAAACGCTGCAAGGCGCGTTTTGTGCCGAACTTAGCCTGTAGTTTTCAGTTCGTGCCATCCAGCAGACGTCGGGCAATCACCTGCGCTTGGATTTCGGCCGCGCCTTCAAAAATGTTCAGAATCCGCGCATCGCACAGTATGCGAGAGACTGGAAATTCCAGCGCAAATCCATTGCCGCCGTGCACCTGCACGGCATTGTCTGCAGCGGCCCACGCAATCCTGGCAGCCAGCAACTTGGCCATACCGGCTTCGAGGTCGCAGCGTCGGCCGGAATCCTTTTCCCGCGCGGCATGATACGTGAGCTGCCGCGCGATCATGATTTCAACCGCCATCATGGCAATCTTGTCCGCAACTCGCGGAAAGCCGACAATCGGAGCGCCGAATTGCACGCGGGTCTGCGCGTAGTCGAGGGCCTGTTCCATCGCTGATTGGGCGACTCCGATGGCCCGCGCGGCGGTCTGGATGCGGGCAGATTCGAAAGTCTGCATGAGCTGCTTGAAGCCCAGCCCTTCAACTCCTCCCAGGAGGTTCTCGGCTTTCACTTCGAATCCGTCGAAAGCGATCTCGTATTCCTTCATGCCGCGATAGCCGAGAACCTCGATTTCCGTGCCGCTCATTCCCCGTGGTGGAAATGGATTCTTGTCGTCTCCGCGCGGCTTTTCCGCAAGCAACATCGAAAGACCGCGATAGCCGGTCTCTTTTTGATTTGTTCGCACGAGCAGCGTCATCAGGTCCGCGCGCACGGGATGCGTGATCCAGGTCTTGTTGCCGTAAACCCTGTAGACGCCGCCCTCGCGCACGGCGCGCGTCTTGATTGAAGCGAGGTCCGACCCGCTATTCGGCTCGGTGAATACTGCCGTCGGCAGCACGTCACCGGAAGCGATCTTAGGCAGCCATTTTTCCTTCTGCGCTGCGGTCCCGCTGCCTAAAATCAGTTCGGCGGCGATTTCCGAGCGCGTGCCGAGCGAGCCAACGCCGATATAGCCGCGCGAAAGCTCCTCCGAAACGACGCACATCGACTCTTTGCCAAGCCCCATTCCCCCGTAGTCCTCGGGAATCGTCAGCCCGAATACGCCAAGTTCGGACATCTGTGCGATGACATCGAGGGGGATATAACTGTTCGTGCGGTGCCAGCGCTGAGCGTGTCCGATCACCTCGGTGTCGGCGAACTTGCGCATTTCCTCCCGAATCGATTCTAGCGTCTCTTCTAGCCCGCATGCGCCGACCGTGCCGCCGTGACTTGCGCGGATCAATTCAATCAGGCGCGCGCGACGTTCGGCCGTGTTGCCATTGGCATTGAGCGTCTCGGCTACCGGAGTGATGCGCGCGGCAACCTGCGACGCCGACAGGCCCAGATCGGACAGCCTGGCGACCTCACCTTGGCTCATCGCAATGCCGCCAACGACCTGGGCAACGTACTCGCCAAGTCCGATGCGGATCAAAAGGTCCTCGACCTCGCCGAGCGCATCATCCGCGCTCAGGCGCTCCGCGTAAGCGGCCAGTTGCCGCACCGCCTCGACGTAGGTCGCAAGCCAGGCGAGGCCATGCGTCGCGCGTTGCTCGCGATCAAACAGGCGGCCAACGACATGGCCTTCCACCACCACGCGCTCGCGCACCTTTGCCGTCGCATCGGCCAGGAGTGCGTCGAGGACCGCGCTCGTCTCGCGAGCGAGCTCCACCAGACCGTGATCCTGGGCAGGACGGGAGGCAGCGATAGGCATCAAGGACTCGCAGCAGGAGCGTGAAGATCAAACGACACTACGCGTGCACTGCACAAAAGCAAAGTCTCAGAAATCCAATGCCTTGTTACAGGGCCACGCGGAACTCAGCGCAAAATTAACCATTCCTGACCTACATCGATACCTCCGCTGTTCTTGAGCTCCGGCCATTGGCGAGACCAAATTACTCCATGCCTCGCTTCGACCTCACGCTTCCGTTCAATCGTTTCGCGCAAGCCAATAGACGATTTGAGTGGGTGCCGCCGACGGGAGCATCCATTGCGAGCTCTTAAGCGGTCAATGCGACTTGCGGCCGATGCGTTTCGGCAGTTCAACGACGACGACGGCTGGGCGATCGCGAGCCACATTGCCTTATCCGCGCTGATGGCGCTGTTTCCATTTTTGATTGTGGTGACCGCGCTCGCCGGTTTTTTTCTCGGCTCGAAGGAACTGGCGGACGAAGCCGCTCGCATCCTGCTCGAAGCCTGGCCGAGTCAGGTTGCCGAGCCGATCGCTCTCGACATCAGAGGCGTGCTGACGTCAACCCGCGGCGACGTGCTCACGCTCGGCGTCCTGTTCGCCCTCTATTTCGCCTCCAGCGGCGTGGAGAGTCTTCGCATCGGCCTCAATCGCGCGTACAACATCAAGGAATTGCGTTCCTGGTGGCTGCTGCGGATTGAATCGATCGTCTACGTCCTCGTTGGCGCGGTAGCGATCCTTGCGTTTTCGTTTCTGGTGGTCTTGGCGCCTTTGATACTTTCAAAGCTCGTACACTATGTGCCGGCGCTCGAGCAATTCGGAGACTTGATCACCTTTGCGCGCTATGGCGTGGCGGCTACGGTCCTTGTGTTTGCATTGATGATTGTCCACCTGTGGCTTCCAGCCGGGCGACGATCCTTCAACGAGATAGCACCTGGGATGATCGCGACCTTGCTGCTGTGGCTGATTAGCGGTGCCGTTTTCGGCCGTTATCTTGCCAGCTATGCCTTTGCCTATGTCTCGATGTATGCGGGACTGGCATCGGCCATGGTCGCGCTGGTATTTCTCTATGTCTGCGCGTCGATCTTCATCTATGGCGGCGAACTGAATTCGGCCATCGCCAAGGCGCGGATTGAGGATCGTTAGCTCCCGGCGGCTTCGAGCGCATCGTCAAACGTCCTCAGCCCGGTGCGCGCGGCATTCACCATCACGGCCATATTGCCCGGCGGGTGCTCGTTCTTCCACATCTTCATGTGGGCGAGTGGAATCTTGTCCCAGGCAAAAACATCGCTCATGCAGGGGTCGATGCGCTGCTCCAGCACGAAACGATTCGCCATGGATGCCTGCTTTAGGTGCGCGAAATGGGACCCTTGGATGCGCTTCTGGCGCATCCACACGTAGCGCGCATCGAATGTGAGATTGTAGCCAGTGGTCCCCGCGCAGAAGACAACCATGCCGCCGCGCTTTACGACCAGGCAGGAAACCGGAAACGTCTGCTCGCCCGGATGTTCGAATACAATGTCGACATCTTTTTTGCCCGTGATGTCCCAGATCGCCTTGCCGAA
Organism: Pseudolabrys sp.; assembly: GCA_036505835.1. Taxonomy (GTDB): domain Bacteria; phylum Pseudomonadota; class Alphaproteobacteria; order Rhizobiales; family Xanthobacteraceae; genus Pseudolabrys. The sequence continues at coordinate 6,898 of DASXST010000109.1, forward strand.
GCGGCGCGCTTCCTTCGTCCACTCGTTGAACTCGGGCGAATTTACCGCAGGCATTTGGCCCCAGCACTTGAACTCCTTGCGATTGACCACGCCCTTGGCGCCCAGATTGAGAACATACTCACGCTTCGACTCATCGGAGATGACTCCGATCGCATTGGCGCCGGAAGCGGCGACGAGTTGCACGCCGAATACGCCGAGGCCTCCTGAACCGCCCCACACCAACACGTTGTCGCCGGGTTTAAGCGTGTGCGGCGGATGCCCGAACAGCATGCGATAGGCGGTTGCAAGCGTGAGCGTGTAGCAGGCCGACTCTTCCCAGGACAGATGACTTGGCTTTTGCATGAGCTGGCGTGATTGCACGCGGCAAAACTGCGCGAATGATCCGTCGGGGGTTTCGTAGCCCCAAATGCGTTGCGAGGGCGATAGCAACGGATCCCCGCCGTTGCAGTCCTCATCGTCGCCGTCATCCTGATTGCAGTGAACGATGACCTCGTCGCCGACTTTCCATCGCTTGACCTTGGCACCGACTGCCCAGACGATGCCTGACGCATCGGAGCCGGCGATGTGGAACGGATGCTTGTGGCCGTCGAGCGGCGATATTGGAACGCCAAGCCCGGCCCAGATGCCGTTGTAGTTGACGCCGCCCGCCATGACGTAGACCAGCACCTCGTCATCGCCGATTGTCCAGGTCGGCACCACTTCCAGCTGGAAGGATTGATCGGGAGGACCGTGGCGTTCCTTGCGGATCACCCAGGCGTGCATCTTTTCTGGCACGTGCCCGAGCGGCGGAATTTCACCAATCCCGTAAAGATCCTTGAGAGGGGCAACACCTCTTGGCTTCGCGACAGCCGGCATCGTCATTCTCCCTGCCTGACAACACTCTGACCCAAATTATGTTGCATCGCAATATTTGGTTGATCGGCGTGAAAAATCGTCAGCACGCCAGCAGGTTATGGACGCCTAAAGCTCCGGCTCAACCAGCGAGGCCCCTTAAGGGATTTGCAATGCGAGCCGCCTAGCGCGCAGTCCGCGATGCCGTGGCTTGCTGACGGCTGTCGGCAACATCATTGTCGGCATCGTGGGCGCGTTCATCGGCACTTGGGTGCTCGGGGCTCTGGGCGTCATGATCGGTGGCGGAATAATCGCTTCGATCATCAACGCGACGATCGGGCGCCGTCATTACTGCTTTTGATCATCAGCTTCTTGAAACGGGCGTAAATCTGCTCCCTCGGAACTGGAGGGCTGACCGCCGGCCGGAACGTTGGTCCCGCCGGGGTCGGCGATGTTGCGTTGCAAAAAACGCTAGGCCAAAATGTCGCCGTTAGGCCATCGATGCGCGACAAAACCCAACGCGATAAGCCGTGGATTTTCCGCACCTATGCCGGCCACTCGACGGCCGCGGATTCCAACGCGCTTTACCGCAAGAACCTGGCCAAGGGCCAAACCGGTCTTTCGGTTGCTTTCGATCTGCCAACGCAGACCGGCTACGACTCCGATCACGTCCTGGCCAAAGGTGAAGTTGGCAAGGTCGGTGTCCCAATCTGCCACCTCGGCGACATGCGCGCACTGTTCGACGGCATTCCGTTAGACAGCATGAACACCTCGATGACCATCAACGCCACCGCGGCGTGGCTGATGGCGCTTTACATCGCGGTTGCCGACGAACAGGGGGCGCCGCGCGCCGCGCTGCAAGGCACGATCCAAAACGACATCATCAAAGAATATCTTTCGCGCGGTACCTACGTCTTTGCGCCGGCGCCCTCGATGCGGCTGATCAAGGACGTGATCCTGTTTACGACCAAAGAGATTCCGAAATGGAATCCGATCAATGTCTGCTCCTACCATCTGCAAGAAGCAGGAGCGACGCCGGTGCAGGAGCTCGCTTTCGCGCTCGCGACCGCGATTGCCGTGCTCGATACCGTCAAGGCCTCCGGCGAGGTCTCTTCGGATAAATTCGGTGACGTGGTCGGCCGGATCTCATTCTTCGTGAATGCGGGCCTGCGATTCATCACCGAATTGTGCAAGATGCGCGCCTTCACCGAGCTATGGGACGAGATAACGCGAGAACGGTACGGCATCACCGATCCCAAGCAACGCCTGTTCCGCTACGGCGTACAGGTCAATTCGTTGGGGCTGACCGAGCCGCAGCCTGAAAATAACGTCGCGCGCATTCTCATCGAGATGCTGGCCGTCACCTTGTCGAGGAATGCGCGCGCGCGGGCCGTGCAGCTGCCGGCTTGGAATGAGGCATTGGGATTGCCGCGGCCATGGGACCAGCAGTGGTCATTGCGCATGCAGCAGATCCTCGCTTACGAGACCGACCTGCTCGAGTATGGCGACATTTTCGACGGCTCCGACGAAATTGCGCAAAAGGTCGAAGACCTGAAGCAGCAGGCGCGGGAAGAACTCAGGCGCATCGAAGAGATGGGCGGTGCGGTTGCGGCAGTCGATATGGGCTACATGAAGCAGCAACTGGTTGAATCGAATACGGCGCGTTTGGAAGCTATCGAACGCGGCGAGCGGACCGTGGTTGGGGTGAACAAGTATCTCGAAAGCGAGCCCTCGCCGCTGGCGGGCGCCGCCGACGCTATCTTGACCGTGTCGGAAGATGCCGAAAGAGGCCAAATCGAACGGCTCAAGGCATGGCGTGAATCTCGGGACAATCCGGCTGTTGCTGAGGCGCTGAAGGATTTAAAGCGCGCGGCGACCAGCGGCGGCAACATCATGCCGGCCTCAATTGTTTGTGCCAAAGCCGGGGTCACGACCGGTGAGTGGGGTTGGACGCTGCGCGAGGCCTTCGGCGAATATCGCGCACCCACCGGGGTTGGCCGCGCCATGCGTAACGACGTGGCCGGCCTCGACGACATTCGCGCCGACGTCGACCGCGTCTCGCGGAAGTTGGGTCGCCGGCTCACGTTCCTGGTCGGCAAACCGGGGCTCGACGGTCACTCCAACGGCGCCGAGCAGATTGCGGTGCGCGCGCGCGACGCCGGCATGCAGGTCGTATACGAGGGAATTCGGCTGACGCCAGAAGAGATCGTCGAGGCGGCGCGCAAGGAGAAAGCGCACGTGGTGGGTCTGTCCGTACTGTCAGGCAGTCATCTTCCGCTCGTCGAAGATGTCGTTGACCGCATGAAACGGGCCGGACTTGACGTGCCTGTGGTGGTCGGTGGGATCATTCCGCCCGAGGACGCGGCGGAACTGGAAAAGGCCGGCGTCGCTGCCGTTTACACGCCGAAGGATTTTGAGTTGAACCGCATTATGTCCGACGTCGTTCGCATCGTCGAACGCGCCAAGGGCGTAACCAACGTTTGAAGCCGGCCGCCTCGCCCACGCTGACGGTTCTTACTTGGCGAGATCCGCCAGAACCTGCGCCAGCTTTCGCGGGCTGACGGGCTTTTTCAAATAGACGCTCATGCCGGCCGCGCGGGCAGCTTGCTCTTCGCCGCTGTTAGTGTGCCCTGACACCGCAACAATCGGCGTCTGCCCCGCCTTGCCTGGCAACGCGCGAATTCGCCGCGTTGCCTCAATGCCGCTCAATCCCGCGAGCGTTACATCCATCAAGACAGCATCATAACCGCCCCGTGCGATGGCCTCGATTGCGGCCTCGCCAGTCTCGACGAAATCAACGCGATGGCCCAGTTCACGCAGGATCGTGTTCATCACGACGCGGCCATAGGGATTATCCTCGGCGCATAGGACGGACAGGGCCCGAACCGGCGTTGGGGCGGGATTGATCCGCTCGGCCACCGGAGCTGCTTCCATCGGCCTGGCGAGCGCGGTGAGGCGAAACGTAGAGCCGTTGCCCTCCCTGCTGGTCACCTGGAGATCGCCTCCCATCGCCTTGGCAACGCGCTTGACGAAAGCGAGACCTAGCCCTGCTCCTCCGTAGCGCTTGGCGACGTCGACGCTCGCTTGCGCAAAGGGACGAAAAAGCTGCTTCAATTCGTTCTTGCTTATGCCAATTCCGTTGTCTGTAAATGTAAATATTAGTTTTACGCCATTCCGTCCTGCCTGCTCGGCATCAGCCGAGAACCGCACAGTGCCAGCTTCGGTAAATTTCACCGCATTGTCGGCGAGATTTTCGAGCATCGCCCGCAATCGTATCGGATCGCCCAGCACGATCCTAGGCAGATCGCGCGCGATCTCAATTTCCGCCTTGAGGTCTTTACTTGCGACGCGTGCAGCCAAGGCTGCGCCGACAGTTTCCGCGATTTCGACTGGTGAGAAGGACTCGTCGCGAAACACAAGTCCCTTGGTACCCTCTTTCGCCGCATCGACAATCAATGTCGAAAGCGCAGCGAGGTGATCGGCGCCACTCTTGATCGCGTTTGCCCATTCGCGTTCGCGCGTGCCGAGGTCGGAGGATACCAGCAATTCGGCCAATGCCACGATGCCGGTTAGTGCCGTGCGGATATCGTGCGCAATGCCGGCAAGTGCGGCCTCGACCGCTTGTATCCGCGCCTTGCCCAAGCCTGTTCTGCTCGTGCGCGTTGACGACGCACGGGCTCGTCTGGCAGGCCTCTTGCGCTTCCGCTTGGCCATTGTCCCTTCCCCCGGCGCACAATGGCACGGAAGGACGGTTCAATCGATGCCGGCCAGACGGCGGATTTCGGCTGACGATGCACCCCTTGCGCGAAGCTCGCGCAGGCCGGTCGACTGCGTGGACTTCGAAAGCTTGCCGCCGTCGGGACCGAGCAAGAGTTTGTGGTGATGGTACCGGGGCTGGGGCAGGCCAAGGAGCGCCTGCAGAAGGCGATGCACTGCGGTCGCATAAAAGAGATCGCGGCCGCGGACGACGTCGGTAATGCCTTGGGCAGCATCGTCGAGCGCCACGGCAAGGTGATAGCTGGTCGGTGTTTCCTTGCGCGCCAAGATCACATCGCCCCAGACCGAAGCATCCACAACGATGGTGCCGGATTCGCCCGCCGGTCCCGCGCCGGTCTCAATCCATGTCAGCGCACCAGCACGCGCCGCCGCGGCCCGCATGTCCAGACGCAGCGCATAAGGTTCGCCAGACTCGATACGGCGCTTCTGCTCGGCTTCCGGCATATTTCGCGCCTCGCCTGGATAAAGCGGCGCGCCATCCGGGTCGCATGGCCAAGGTCCCTGCACCTCGCGCACCGCCACCAGCCGGGCAATTTCGGCGCGAGTTTCGAAACTCGCGTAAATTAGCCCCATGGCCTCGAGCTGGCTTAACGCTGCTCGATAGTTATCCCACCGGCTCGACTGGCGCCATACGGGCGTTTCCCATTTGAGGCCAATCCACGACAGATCCTCGTAGATCGCTGCCTCGTATTCGGGGCGGCAACGGACGGTGTCGATATCTTCGATCCGCAATAGCAGGCGTCCGGCGCTCGCGCGTGCCATGTCGGCATTCAGCAGCGCCGACAAGGCATGGCCGAGGTGCAGGTAGCCGTTGGGCGACGGCGCGAAGCGGAAAACGGGTGGCATGATTCCAGGCAGCCGATGTGAAGTCCCTTCGTTCATTGATAACCGGAGATCCAGTCAAGTAGCCTTTTTCTGGATTCCGGCTTCCGCTGCGACGAACGAGATAATACTAAGAGCCCGATGACCTACTTCCTTGAGACCGATGCCGATCTCCAGACAGGCCTTGCCCAGCTGATCCTCGCGGATCCCCGACTCAAGCCCATTGCGGAACGGGCAGGCCCTTTCAGTCTGCGCCGACGCGAGCCGGGCTTCCCCGGCCTCTGCGCGATCGTATGCGGTCAGCAGCTATCAACGGCCAGTGCGGCCGCAATCCGGGCCAGGCTGTTCGCGGCGTTTGATCCGTTTCATCACGACACAGTACGTCGCGCGCGTGCTGACAAACTCAAGCGCCTTGGTCTCTCTGCTCCAAAGATCAAATCCATCCGGGAAATTGGGAAGGCCGTCGCCAGGGGGCATATCGATCTCACCGCGGTTGGCAACATGAGCGCCGACGATGCGCACGCAACTCTGACCGCACTCCATGGAGTCGGCCCCTGGACTGCCGATATCTATCTCCTGTTTTGCCTCGGTCACGCGGATGCCTTCCCCGCCGGCGACCTGGCGGTTCAGGAGTCCACGCGTATGGCGCTCGGCTTGCGCAAGCGTCCGGACACCAAGGCTCTGTCCCGGCTGGCCGAAGCTTGGCGTCCTTGGCGCGGCGTGGCGGCGCATCTGCTGTGGGCCTACTATCGTGTTGAAAAAAAGCGGAACGGCGTGCCACTTGAGGCAAACGGCCAATCGAGAAAAGCCGGCAAGCAAGCGACGAAAAGGAAGAAGAATGGCTGAACTCGACGGCCCACGACTTGAGCCGCGTTCAAGCCCCGCTGAGCAGCTGGTGGTTTTCCTGCATGGCTACGGCGCAGACGGCAACGACCTGATCGAAATCGGGCGGGCGTGGCAAGGCTTGCTTCCGCGCGCCGCATTCGTATCGCCGCATGCGCCGCGGCCATGCGGACAGGCTCCGATCGGTCGCGAGTGGTTTCCCCTCACCTTCCGTGATCCGAACGAGCGCTGGACCGGCGTGAATGAGGCGGCCCCCGCGCTTGAAAAGTTTCTCGATGCCGAGCTCAAGCGGCGCAATCTTCCGCCATCAGCGCTGGCGCTGGTTGGTTTCAGCCAGGGAACCATGATGTCACTGCACGTCGGTCTGCGTCGAGCGATCGCGCCGGCGGCGATCGTCGGCTACTCGGGCATGCTCGTAATCCCGGAGAACAGTGATCTCGATGCCTTCGCGGCCGAAATTCGCAGCCGGCCGCCCGTCCTTCTGATCCACGGCGACGCCGATCAGCTCATACCCGTCCAGGCGCTGTTGCATGCGGCGCAAGGTCTCGCAGCACTCGATGTGCCAACAGAGTGGCATATCTCGGCCGGGGTCGCCCATGGCATCGACCAGGAAGGCCTTCGGCAGGGAGGCGAATTCCTTGCCAAAAGCTTTGCCCGGCGGAAATTGCGCCTTTGCGGGTAACTCTACGTCCCGGCTTCACAATCCGGTCACGCTGCCCTATTAGTAGCCCGTCAGCTGCGTGGCGGCAGCGTTCCAGGGAGGTCGAGGAGCGTCGCTTGAACGTGCACGTTTCGCCCGGCGGTTTTCCGGCCTTGGTGCTCAACGCTGATTTCCGGCCGTTGAGCTATTACCCGCTCTCGCTGTGGTCCTGGCAGGACGCGATAAAAGCGGTCTTCCTCGAGCGCGTGAACATCGTCGCCAACTACGACCGTGCCGTGCACAGCCCTTCCCTCGAGATGAAGTTGCCCAGCGTGGTCTCTCTTAAAACCTTCGTTAAGCCTTCCACCCACCCCGCCTTCACCCGCTTCAACGTGTTCCTTCGCGACCGCTTTGTCTGCCAGTATTGCGGCGACCGGGACGATCTCACGTTCGATCATCTGTTGCCGCGTTCCCGCGGCGGTCATACCACCTGGAACAACGTGGTGGCCGCCTGCTCCCCGTGCAATCTGCGCAAGGGCAACCTGACGCCGAACGAAGCAAAGATGTGGCCGTCGCACATGCCGTTCCAGCCGACCGTGCACCATTTGCACAGGAACGGCCGCCTGTTCCCGCCGAACTACCTGCACGAGAGCTGGCTCGACTACCTCTATTGGGACACCGAGCTCGAGCCGTAAGGCCCGCGACAATTGGCATTGGAGCTTCGCATGATCAGCAAGCTGCACCACCGTCGCAGCGTGCGAACGACCTTTTTCGCCATGTTGCTCGCGGCAAGCTTGTGCAATGGCGGTATTGCAGCCGCTCAAACGGCAGCGCCCTCGGCTGGATCGGTCGAGCCGCAATTGATCGAAGATCTGGTTGCTGCCAATCGCATTCTGGCCGACCAGGGAGTGCTCGACGGCTGGGGGCATGTCAGCGTTCGTCATCCACGTGATCCCAATCATTACCTGCTGTCGCGCTCGCGGGCGCCGGAGTTGATCAGCGCTGAAGACATCATGGAATTCGACCTCGACAGCAACCCGGTCGACGGGAGAGGCAGGCCTCTTTACACGGAACGATTCATCCACGGCGAAATCTACAAGGCGCGGCCGGATGTCGTTGCGATCGTGCACACTCATGCACCGGCGTTGATACCATTCGGGATCAGCAAGGTGCCGCTGAAGCCGGTCTATCACCGGTCGGCCTTCATAGCCGCCGGCGTTCCGGTGTTTGAGATTCGGGAACGCGCGGGGATGACCGACATGCTGATTCGCGATCAAGCGTTCGGACGCGCGCTTGCCGATGCGCTTGGTAACCATCCCGCGGCACTGATGCGCGGACACGGCGCCGTCGTCGTCGGACCATCGCTGCAACGCGTCGTGGGTCGCAGCATTTTCCTTCCACTCAATGCCACACTGCAGATGCAGGCAGCAGCGCTGGGCGGCCCGATTACCTATCTCGATCCCGAAGAGGCTCGAAAGATCGAGGAACGCGAGGGTTACGGTCTCGCCAGAGCCTGGGAAGCGTGGAAACGCAAGGCAATGGTGAAACAGTGAGGGGTGCGAAACCGTTCACACTTGCGTTGGAACAAACAGTGCCTATATGCGTTTGAGCGGTGATGTCGAGCCCGAGGGCTCCATCATCGAGCGGCCACGAATATGCAGCGGGTGACGCCGGATGTACGCGCGCCTTGCATTTCGTGGTCGTCAGTTTTTTGAAAACCTCAAGCCTGGGTCTTCAACCGCTCCCTGTCATACCCCGCCACACGCTTGTAGCTTTCTGAGAGCGCGATGAGTTCGTCGCGGCTGATGACGTCGTCGATGTTCTTGAACGGCTTGTCGCCGGTACGGCGGTAGACTTCATGCAGGATGGCGTCGGGTGGCGCTTTGCGGTTCGCCAGCACGACCTCGCTTGTGGCGGGGAGTCGGTTCGCTTCGTAAACCTTTAGAGCGGTGACCGCATCGGCGTTCGCAACGAGCGCATCCGAAAGCGCCCGGCAGTCCAGAATGGCCTGTGCCGCGCCGTTAGCGCCGCGCGGATACATCGGATGCGCCGCGTCGCCCAGAAGCGTCAGACGCCCGAAGCTCCATCGCGGCAGCGGATCCTGATCAACCATCGGATATTCGAGAATAGTATCGGCGCAGGCGATGAATTTCGGCACATCTAGCCAGTCGAAATGCCAATCGGCCATCGCAGGCAGAAAGTCCTCCAGCCGGCCACGCCGGTTCCAGTCGCGGGCCTGGTACTGCGGCGTCTCGATGTCGCACACCCAATTCACAAGCTGGCGGCCCTCGGAGTCGACATTATTGCGGATTGGGTAGATCAGAAGCTTCGCCGGATGATGCCAGCCGATGCGGATCATGCTCGCGCCCGACAGGGACGGTTTCCAGCGCGTGACACCGCGCCACATATTGATCCCGGAATATTTCGGCGGCCCCTCGTCCGGGAAGAGCTGCTTGCGCAAAACAGAATGAATGCCTTCAGCGCTGACGACGACGCTGCCGCGCTGGCTGGGCAACGGCTCCCCGTCGATATCCTCGAAACGCGCAACCGCCTCAGGGCCATCATACTCGACGTGAGGGCAGCGCCAGCCGGTTACGACCTTGTCCGCACCGGCGCGCGCGACAAAAGCGTCGAGCAGAACCATCTGGAGGTCGCCGCGGTGAATAGAAAATTGCGGGACGTCATAGCCGGCGAAGCGGCCCGCCGGCTCGCTGTAAATGAATTGGCCGAAGCGGTTATAGAAGCAATATTCCCGCGTGGTCACCGCGACTTTCGCGAGAGCGTCCTCAAGACCAAGCGCGCATAATTCACGCGATGCGTGCGGCAGGATGTTGATTCCCACGCCGACAGCCTTCAGCTCAGGAGCAGCCTCAAAGATACGGCAGGCGATTCCGGCGCGATGAAGCATCAGCCCCAGGGTCAATCCGCCGATGCCGGCACCGATGATCAGGACTTCCATGGCATAGAACCTGTGGCGATGTTCTAGCCGGACGTTTTACGTCGCGCCAGCGAAGCTTTTGCGCCCCAGGCAGCGACGATCGCAAGAAACAGTGACACCAAAACGTCATAGCCCGCGAGGGAAATCCCGAGAAACCGCCAGGCTGCCTCATCGCAGCGCACGATCCGGATATCCTGAAGTCGTTTCAGCATGTCGCTGGCCGAGCCGAGACTGTTGATCGGTCCGGAACAATCGGCAGGTCCGGGCCAGAACTTCCACTCGACGCCGGCGTGAAAAGCTGAGAGCCCGGCGTTCCACAGCATGATCGCGGTGATCACGGCAAATCCTGCAAGCATGACCTTGCTTGAAGCGCCGTGGCTCGCGCCGAGCCACAGCAGCGCCGCAAGCGGAACGGTGGCGTAAAACGCATTGCGTTGATCGAGGCAAAGCGGACACGGCGGATAGCCCAGAATATACTGGAAGAAAAAGAAGCCGCAGATCGTCAATGTACCGACGAGGGCAACGATTGCTGCGGCAGCCAGCGGCGGGTCACGGCGGAGCAGAGCAATATAATCGTCCATGCGCGCAAGAGCCTGTTGGCGGAGTTCATGGTGCCGGTGGTCGGGGTCGAACCGACACTCCTTTGGGGAACACGATTTTGAGTCGTGCGCGTCTGCCAATTCCGCCACACCGGCCGAAGGCTAGCTATAGCGTCAAGTCGCTGCCCAGCCAAACGGAAATGCAAGCATTCTTTTGCGGCATAAACGCTTGGTGTCGGGACGCACTGAGCCGTAAAATTGGGCGCAACGCACTGTTCAAGGAGTATTTCAAATGAACGAAGAAGCCCTCAACATGTCGTTACGGAAATTCCTCAAAGTCGTGGGCGTTACCTCCCAGCAGGAGATCGAAAAGGCGATCCGCGCAGCGGTCGCCGACGGGCGTCTCAAGGGCAACGAAACCATCCAGGCGCAGATGGTCCTCACCATTGGCAAAGTCGGTCTCAGCCACAAAGTCGATGGCGAAATCGAGCTCGCTTAGTTCGTTCTTTCAAGCCCGGCACGCGCTTTCTGATAGTAGGACAGATCGAGATATTTTTCGGGAGCTGGCGCGGACTCACCTTCGAACTGTGCCCGCAGCTTGAGCACGTTCCTCACGCCTTCCATGTCGATCGCACCGTCGTGATTGAAGTCGTCCTTTGTGTTGTCATAGGACTGCGCGGCGATATCCTCCGGCAGCTTTAATCGCTCGACCAACAGGCTTACGGCTTCGGATTTGTTTTTCGGGTCAAAGCTCCAGCGCAATCCCTCCACGTATGCCTCGAGATATTTGACCAAGGTATCGGCATTCGCCTTGCCCCATGCTCGCAGCACAAACGCGCTCGTTCCCTGGTACGCCCCGAGTGCAGCCGCTGCGGTGCCCATATCCTTGAGACCGGCCTTCTCGGCGCGAATGGAAAACGGCGGACTCAACATGGCGGCAACCAATGTTTTGTCCTTTGTCATCGCTTCGAGACGCGATCCTGTTCCGCCGACCGGCTTGACCTCGTAATCGCCTTTGTTGAGTCCTTTCTGACGCAGAATCTCATAGAGCTGAAAGGCGTAAGCGGTGTTGACCGCGTCGACGGCAACTGTCTTGCCTTTGATATCGGCCAGTGACGTGATTTCCGGCTGCGCAATGAGATGGTTGAAGCTGTTGTCGCCGCCTACCACTACGGCAATGTCGACGTTCGCCTTGTCCTTAAGTGCAAAGGCATTGTCGACGGCCGAATGTGCAATCTGGTAGTGGCCTTCCGCGAGGCCGTTGCGCAGCTCGTCGGAATTGGGAGTGAATTTTATTTCAACCTTGAGACCGCGCTTGGCATAGAGCCCTTTCGACTGCGCTGCAAACATCGGCAGATTCTGCACGCCCGGAAACACGATGACGGCAAGCTTGGCGTCCTCGGCGCGCACATGTTGAGGCGACAGCAAAAGAACGAGCCCCGACAAGGCAATGAACAGACATCTCGTCATATCGCTCTCCCGATCGTTCTTTACCGTTTCCGTCACGTCATAACACCGGCTCGGCGCCAACATTCCGCCGGCCAAACGCCGCCTCCATTTCGCGCCGTACCTGTACGGCTGAATCGTTTGGGTCGTAGACAATGTCGGACCACCGAAGCGCCTGGCCTTCGGCAATATCGCGCTTGAGCTTCACATTGTGGGCGAGCCCGAGCGGTAGCAATTCGCGTGTGCGCGAAGCATCTGCGGGCGTTTGCTTGCCCCAGACGCAGAAGCCGCCCTCTCCATCCAGCATCTCGCCTGTTTTCAAATGACGTTTCGCCGTTGCGACGACGTCCGAACGGAAGCCAGTGGGCGCACCGGTCGGTTCGCCACGCAGCGCCGCGCTGGCAACTGAAATTCCAAGCTCCATCCCGATCATGTGAATCGGGCGGTAGAGCGCGCCATATCTGCCGGTCTTATCCGGCAACATGGCGTATTCCTTGAAACACCGGCGCGCGTAATCGGTTTCGCCCTCGAACACCACATAGGTCCCGAGCGCAAGGTGATGCGGAACATCGCGGCCATCCCGGTAAACTGACGACGTCACCTCGGTAACGCCGGCCTTTTCCAGTGTGCCGCCGTCGCTTTTCGGTTTGCAGATATCGGCGAGTTCGAAGCGTGTCGCAGGAGGAAAGCCGAGACCATTCGTCTGCGGCGTCAGGCCCGTCGCATTGCAGACAGCCGTCATTTCGATGGCGGACTTGGTGCCATCGACGAACGAGTTGAACATTTTTGGATTGATCGACTTCCGGTCGGAGATATTCAGATATTTGTCGAGGATGTCCCAGACATTGTCGGGATTGGATTTATGATAGTGCGGCTCGTAACGCGTTCCTTTACCCGCGCAAATCACCTTGAGTCCGGCGGCGCGAGCCCAGTCGACATGCTCGCAAATGAGCGCCGGCTGGTCACCCCAGGCAAGTGAATAAACAACGCCCGCAGCCCTCGCGCGATTTGCAAGCAGCGGGCCCGCCACTGCGTCGGCCTCGACGTTCACCATCACGATATGCTTGCCGTTCGCGATTGCATTGAGCGCATGTTCAATACCCGCGCCCGGAACTCCGGTCGCCTCGACGATCACTTCGATCCGCGGGTCGGCGATCAGCGCACGCGCATTATCGCTTACAAGGGTCGTCCGTTTTTTAAGCGCATCATCAAGCGACGCCGCGGCGCAGGCCTCATCAGGCCAGCCTGCGCTTTTCAGCTGGCTCCGCGCACGCGCAACATCGAGATCGGCGACGCCGACGAGATGCATCCCGGATGTCAGCCGGGCCTGCGCCGTGAACATCGTGCCAAATTTGCCGGCGCCGATCAGACCGACGGTGACCGGCCGCCCGGCGCTTTGGCGTTCGAGCAGTTTCGTATGAAGGTTCATGGCCAAAACGAAACACAGGCCGCCGGGCGAAACAAGCGGCGCTTGCTGGCAAAAAAGCTATTGGCAAAGCGCACGCGAGACAAATGTCTCGGTCGTGCATTCGGGCCCGGTCGAACGTCCCGACAAATAGACTTTCGCCGGGCAGATTTCGGCTGTCGTCATGTCAACGCTTTTTCCGGACCCGAAGCCTTTGGCCTTGCAAATCGCGGTTGCCGCGGTGACGCAATCCGGCGCGCCGTTGGGTGCAGGCTGACATTTCTCGTGTCCGCTGACAGTGCGGGCGTTCGGGATGCGCGCGACCGCGTCCGCGGCATCCCTCGCGCCTTCAACCGTGGTCTTGGCCGCATCGTTCGCCGCGCTGCTGAAACCCTCAAGCTTCTTGCGCGCATCCCTGAACGTTGAATTCACGTTGGCGGTCTGCTCCTCGAACCATCGGCTGACGGTTGCAATAAAACCTTCGTTCTGGGGAGTATTCTGATTTGGAGCCGCCTGATCCTGCGCCCCCGCCATGGTCGATATCAGCATCAACGCGAAAGCAAACAAGCCGGGCACGGGCGAAGCGGCCCCCCGATCACTGCGATGAAAAATCGATGCCCGTCGGATGCCCATATCTGCGAAAGCAGATGCCTGCTCAGCCGTCGAAACGCAGGCTTCCTCCCCAATTCGCCGTCGGGTTTAGGGCCGACAGGTGGCCAAATTGAGGAGCCGCCTGCTCCCTCAAAACAAGTATAGCGCTGCAACGATGCCAATGACGATAACAACGGCTGCGATCAATACCCATAAGCCCAATCGCTTTTCAATAATATGACGGGCCCGATCGCCGTAGCGGTGCAGGAGAAACGCGAGCACAAAAAATCGGGCACCGCGCGTGATGATCGAAAACAAAGTAAACAGCCCAAGGTTGTAGCCGGCAAATCCCGATGTAATTGTCACGATCTTGTAAGGGATCGGGGTCAGACCCTTGAGCAGGATGATCCAGGCGCCCCATTGGGCGTAAGCTTCGCGAAACGCCTCGACCTTGTCGCCGTAACCATAAAGACTGATAAGCCAGGCGCCCACGGAATCGTAGAGAAGCGCCCCGATGGCATAGCCGAGCAGTCCTCCCGCAACCGACGTCACTGTGCACCACGTCGCCATGACGTATGCCCGCTCTGGCCGCGCCAGCGCCATAGGGATCAACATTATGTCGGGGGGCACCGGAAAGAACGAGCTTTCCGCAAACGATACGGCGCCCATAGTCCACAATGCATGTGGCTTATGGGCAGCGACCAAGCACCAGTCATAAAGACGGCGCAGCAAAGAACGTGGCTCGGCAGCCTCAACGGTCATCCGTATACTCGTGAGGAAAATTGTGACGGATCAGCGGCGCTTGTGAATGCGCCTGGCTTCAAGCGGGACTACCTTACGCCGCGCCGCGCCGCGGACAAAATCCTTGGGCACTTTTTCCGCGAGTCCGAACATCAACTCGCGCCGACGCATTTCGGCCCAGACTTCCTCGGGACGCACTCCGGCGTGAACCCATAACACCACGAGATTGTACAGCAGGTCGGCGCTTTCCTTCACCACGGCTTCGGGCTGGCCGTGCATCGCATCGATGACGACCTCGACCGCCTCTTCCGCGAGTTTCTTGGCCATCTTTGCGCGACCTGCGCGCAAAAGCCGGGCTGTTCGCGATTTCGCAGGATCAGAGCCCCGGACCGCGATCACGGCATCGTAAAGCCTGGCGACCGAATCAGTCATTAAATCCCAGAATACCTGATCCGCGCACAAAACCTGTTAACGCATGGCCAGCCCTATGGCGCGGTACTTGACTGCTGTCGCGTTATTTCTGGTTTAACGAGGGAAATGGGTCCAAAAAGCGGCGTTTCTGCCGCCAAACGGGGTCCCGCTGGCTCGTCCGCCTAATCCTCATCCTCGGACAGCAGTGTCGCGTTGCCTCCGGAGGCAGCGGTGTTCACCGTCACCGTCTGCTCGAGCGCAAAGCGTTGCACATAATGGGGTCCCCCGGCCTTGGGTCCGGTGCCGGACAGTCCGCTGCCACCGAACGGTTGCGAGCCGACGACAGCGCCAATCATGTTTCGGTTCACGTAGACGTTGCCATGCGGAACGCGGCGCGTGATGTGGGCAACGGTCGCATCGATGCGCGAATGGATGCCAAGAGTGAGGGCCGTACCATTCGCGGCAACATCATCGAGAAGACGATCGAGCTCATTTTCATGCCATCGCACGACGTGCAGCACCGGCCCGAACACTTCTTCCTTCAGCTCACGTGCGGTGTTGAGCTCTAGAATGGCTGGCGCAACGTAGGTGCCCCGCGCGGGCATATTGCCGTCGAAACGGAATAACACCGCGCCACTCTGTTCCGCGTGCGAAATCCACCTTTCCAGCTTTTCCTTCGCCTCGCTGTCGATCACCGGCCCGATATGGGTCGCCGGATCGCGCGGATCGCCGAGCCCCAATTCCCGGGCTGCCCCCGCGACCATCTCGAATATGCGATCGGCTATGTCTTCCTGCACGCACAGGAGGCGGAGTGCGGAGCAGCGCTGGCCGGCAGAGCGAAATGCCGACACGATCACGTCATCGGTCACTTGTTCAGGGAGCGCTGTGGCATCGACGATCATCGGGTTGATGCCGCCGGTTTCGGCGATCAGCGGCGGGATCGGGCCCTCTTTCGCCGCCAGCGCCTGGTTGATCGCGCGCGCAACCTCCGTCGATCCGGTGAAGGCAACCCCTCCAACGCGGCGATCCGCGGTGAGCATTGCGCCGACTTTCCCGTCACCTAGCACCAGCTGGAGCGCGCCCTGCGGCACCCCGCCGGTGTGGAAAAGCTTCACAGCCTCGAACGCGATGAGGGGCGTCTGTTCCGCTGGTTTGGCGACAACGCAATTGCCAGCGGCCAGCGCCCCCGCGATCTGACCGGCAAAAATCGCCAGTGGAAAATTCCACGGGCTGATGCAAATGAAAATGCCCCGCCCGCGCATCCTCAGTTCGTTGCTCTCGCCGGTTGGCCCCGGCATTGGCATCGGGGCAAGCGAGCGGCGAGCCTCGCTGGAATAGTATCGGCAATAGTCGGCTGCCTCGCGCACCTCCGAAACGCAGTCGTCGATCGTCTTTCCACCCTCAACCTGCAGGAGCGCGATAAGTCGTCCACGATTCTGCTCGATCAAATCGCCAACGCGTTCAAGTATCGTCGCCCGATCGGCAATCGACGTTGCATTCCAGGACTGAAATGCGGAATGAGCTGCGGCGAGCGCCGAATTGACGATGGCTTTGTCGCTTTCCTGCACGATGGCGATTTCCCGACCATCGATCGGCGAGAGCACCGGCCTTTCCCGGCCCGCAATCTCGATTCCATCGACGAGCGATTTTGCGTCCGCCGTTTGCGGAGCCGCACGGATCTCGCCGAGCAATGTTTCGAGCGAAGCGCGATCGCCGAATTCGACACCTATGGAGTTGCGACGGACCGGACGAAACAGGTCTCGCGGCAGCGGAATGTGCGAATGCCGCGCGTGCGTGGGGTCGCCGATCCGACTCTGCGGCCGCCGCAGAATATTTTCGATCGGCACCGCAGGATCCGCTGCAACCGACACGAAGGAAGAATTGGCGCCATTTTCCAGGAGCCGACGCACCAGATAGGCGAGCAAATCGGAATATCCGCCGACCGGTGCATAGACCCGGCAGGTCAGATCCGGCAGGTCGTCGAGCAGTGCCTCATAGAGCGCCTCGCCCATCCCGTGCAGCCTTTGGAATTCATAGCCGGCGGTTCCACCGGCATCCTCGATCACGCATGCTACCGTTAAGGCGTTGTGGGTTGCGAACTGCGGATAAAGCTGGGGCCGCCTGGCGAGCAATTTTCGTACGCAGTCGAGGTAGCAGAGGTCGGTCATCGCCTTGCGCGTGAAGACCGGATAGTCGAGCAGACCTCTTTCTTGCGCGCGTTTGATCTCGGTGTCCCAGTAGGCTCCCTTGACAAGACGGATCATCAGCTGGCGATTGAGCGTCTTCGCGACGTCGGTCAGCCAGTCGATCACGGTGCCTGCACGTTTTTGGTAGGCCTGCACGGCAAGTCCGAAGCCATCCCATCCGGCGAGCGAGGAATCGCGCAATGCCGCGGCAATCACATCCAGTGACAAGTCCAGCCTGTCGGCTTCCTCGGCATCGACCGTAAAATTGAGTTCGTAGTGTTTCGCCAGCTGCGCCAACTCAAGCAACCGGGGCGTCAGCTCGTTAAGGACGCGGTCACGCGACATGGGCTCGTAACGTGGATGCAGGGCCGACAGTTTGACGGAAATACCAGGCCGCCTGGGCAGCGTCGCGTTCCCGGACGCCTTGCCGATCTCGCGAATGGCATCGGCGTACGATTCGAAATATCGATGGGCGTCTGCCGCGGTGCGGGCACCCTCGCCCAGCATGTCGAATGAATAGAGAAATTCACGCTGCGAACCGGCTCGTTTGAGCGCTTCTTCGATCGTCTGGCCAAGCACAAAATGCGTGCCGAGTAGGCGCATCGCCTGACGCGTGGCTGCCCGCACTGCCGGCAATCCGATCCGCCTGATCAGCGTGTCAACAATGCCCTCAGGGGTCTCGCCCGGATGGATGACACGGGCGGTGAGGCCGAGCGTCCAGGCCGATGCCGAAACGAGAAGCGACGCCGAGCGCGAGTCATGGTGCATCCAATCGCCGGCCTTGAGCTTATCCTCGATCAATCGGTCGGCCGTCTCGGGATCCGGGACGCGGAGCAGCGCCTCGGCCAGCACCATCAACGCCAGCCCTTCCTTGGTCGACAGCGCGTAGGCGTGCAGGAAATCCTCCACTCCGCCGAGCCCGCCCGTGCGCGCGCGGATTGCCTTAACCAGGCGCGTGGCCCGCGCGTCAATGCGCGCCTCGGCATCGCTCGGGCGACCAGCCTCGGCCAAAAGGTCCCTCGCGATCTCCTCGTCTGCCGGCGCGTAGGGCGCACGCAGCGGCGGAATGTCGCGCACAGGCCTCTCAACTTTCGCCAACGGCATAGGCAAAAGCCTCCGAACGTGCGGCAAGTCTATCGCAAATGAGCGTTTTCTTGTGTTC
Source organism: Pseudolabrys sp. (assembly GCA_036505835.1). Classification (GTDB taxonomy): domain Bacteria; phylum Pseudomonadota; class Alphaproteobacteria; order Rhizobiales; family Xanthobacteraceae; genus Pseudolabrys. The sequence goes on from DASXST010000109.1 coordinate 25,230, forward strand.
CAGATTGCGGCCGCAGCAACCCTATCGGCCGGTGTTAGTCATAACGGAGCAAATTGCACCGTGACCGCCCTCCCGCATATTGCCCTTTGCATCGCGCTGTCCTTTGCTCATTTGGGCTAGACAAGACACGGGGGCCAGCCGCGAGAGGAGGACCGACTAATGAGCGCTTACCGCATTGGCCGATGGGCCTGGGTAGCGCTACTTCCCGCCGCCTTGGCCCTGATGACCGGCGCCGCGGCGGCTGAGACGAGCGTCAGTTTCTCGCTCGATTATGAAATTGACGGGCGCGCAGCGCCATTCTTGCTGCCGTTCGACAAAGGATACTACAAGGCCGAAGGCGTAAACGTCACCATCGCTCCCGCAAGCGGCTCGCAGGAAACGATCGAGCGCGTGGCGTCGGGTACGTACGAGATGGGGCTCGCCGACATCAATGCACTGATCCGCTTCCGGGACGCCAACCGGGCCGCGCCGATCAAGGCCGTCTTCATGCTCTACAATCGTCCGGCCTTCGCCGTGATCGGCCGCAAGAGCCGCGGCATCAACCAACCGAAAGACCTCGAAGGCAAAACGATCGGCGCGGCAAACGACGGCGCTTATGCGCAATGGCCCATTTTCGTACGGACAAACGGCATCGAGACTTCCAAGGTTAAGATCGACTCTGTCAGCTTCCCGGTACGCGAGCCGATGCTGGCCGCCGGCCAGGTGGATGCGATCATCGGTTTCTCGTATTTCTCCTTTATTGATCTCAAAGACAAAGGCGTTCCGGTCGATGATATTGCCATGCTGCTGATGGCAGACTACGGCCTCGAACTTTATGGAAACGCCATCATCGTGAACCCGAACTTCGCGGCCGGCCATCCGGAGGCCGTGCAGGGCTTTCTGCGGGCGTTCATGAAAGGCCTGAAGGAAACCGTCAAGCAACCTTCGTCCGCCATCGGCTCGGTGCTTCAACACAATGGAACGGCGAGAAAAAATGTCGAGCTCGAACGGCTGACCATGGCCATTCGTGAAAACATCGTCACGCCCGAAGTGAAAACGAACGGCTATGGCGAAATCGACGAGGCGCGTTTCGCCCGCGCGATCGACCAGCTGGCATGGTCGTATAAATTCAAAGGCCCCAAGCCAAAGGCTGAGGATATTTTCGACTTCTCGTTCCTGCCTCCCGCTGCCAGTCGGAAATACAATTAGCGCCGCAAGCGGCGTCGGCTGCGCTACTTGAGCCTCTCGAGAATGCTCACGTAATTCGCGACCGCCGCGCCACCCATGTTGAAGATGCCGCCCAGACGGGCATCCTTCACCTGAAGATCGCCGGCACTGCCCATAAGCTGCATCGCGGAGAGCGCGTGCATGGACACGCCGGTCGCGCCGATCGGGTGACCTTTTGCTTTCAGACCCCCGGAGGGATTCACCGGGAGTCGGCCGTTCTTCTGCGTCCAGCCCTCCGCAACCGCACGAGCGCCCTGCCCCTCGGCGGTCAGCCCCATGGCTTCGTACTCGATGAGCTCAGCAATGGTGAAACAATCGTGCGTCTCGACGAAGGACAAATCGTCAAGCTTGAGTCCTGCCTTCGCGAGCGCCTGCTTCCAGGCCTGCGCACAACCTTCGAACTTCAGGATGTCCCGTTTTGACATCGGCAAGAAGTCCTGAACATGTTCAGCCGCCCGAAATGCAACGGCCTTTTTCATTTTAAGCGCCGTTTCGACATCGGCCAGCACGACGGCCGCAGCACCGTCTGAAACCAGGGAACAATCGGTGCGTTTTAGCGGGCCGGCCACGAAGGGATTCTTCTCGCTCTCAGTACGGCAGAACTCGTAGCCCAAGTCCTTGCGCATCTGCGCGTAGGGATTGCCGACACCATTCTTGTGGTTTTTGGCAGCAATCATGGCGAGTGCGTCCGACTGATCGCCCCACTTCTGAAAATAGAGACCAGCGATCTTGCCGAAAATGCCCGCGAACCCGCCGTCGATATCCGCCTCCTCGCGCACATACGATGCCTTGAGCAAATTGCGACCGACTTCCGGCGCCGGCGTCGTTGTCATCTGCTCGACGCCGACGACAAGTACGACGCGGGCGGCGCGAGCCTCGATTGTCTTTATGCCCTGATGCACGGCGGCGGACCCGGTCGCGCAGGCGTTCTCGACGCGCGTCGCGCGCTTGAAGCGCAAATCCGGGGAAGCCTGCAGTACAAGCGAAGCGGTAAAATCCTGCGCCGAAAACCCCGCATTGAAGTGACCGAGGACAATTTCGTCCACGTCCTTCGGACCAATTCCGGCGTCGGTCAGCGCTTCGCCGGCCACGCGTACGACGAGGCTTTCCACGCTTTCATCGTTAAGCTTACCGAAAGGGGTATGGGCCCACCCGACAATACAGGCGGTCATAAATGCCTCCTTTGCCGAACTTTGGTCGCTTTCTTCACAGAAGAGCCGGTCACCATATTTGTTCAGCCGCAGTTCACCGGCTTTGCCTACCATCCAAAGCTTGGATAGCCTAGCACGGTCATATATGGAACTTCCCCGTTTCTGAGGCCTTAGGACCCTGAAGCGCGAATGATGATTGTTTTTTCGCACCCCGCCTTCCGGACATTTGCCTTCGGTTTTGCCGGCTTATTGTCGCTCGCCTGCGCCGATCGCGCTCAGGCCGACGCACAGCTGCTGATCGAAGCTTCTACCGGAAAAGTATTGCACGCCGAGAACGCCACGCTTCCCTGGTATCCGGCTTCCGTCACCAAACTGATGACAGCCTACACAACCCTGCGCGCAGTTAAGGAAGGCCGCATTTCGGTCAATACGTTACTCACAGTATCGCGCAACGCGGCGGCGCAGCAGCCCACCAAGATGGGCTTTAAGATCGGCACGACCGTGACCGTCGATAACGCGTTGAAGATGCTGATGGTCAAATCTGCCAACGATGTTGCCGTGACGATCGCGGAAGGCGTCGGCGGTTCTTTGGAAGGCTTTGCCGATTTGATGAATGCGAATGCCCGACGCCTGGGCATGACGCAAAGCAATTTTGTCAATCCTAACGGTCTGCCGGCAGAAAACCACGTGTCCTCGGCGCGCGACCTCGCCATTCTAGCACGCGCGCTTATTCGTGAATTTCCCGAGTACGACGGCTACTGGCACATCTCGTCGATCCGTTACGGCAACCGCGTGATGCGCAATTACAATTCGCTGATCTATCGCTATCCCGGCGCCGACGGCATGAAGACCGGATTTATATGTGCATCCGGCTACAACGTCGTCGCCTCGGCTACGCGCAATGGCCGCCGGCTGATCGCGGTCGTGCTCGGATCCTGGTCCGGCGCGGTGCGCGCGCAAAAGGCGGCTCAGCTGCTCGAGCGCGGCTTCAACAGCGGCGGTCTCTCCTGGCTTACGCCATCGCTCGGAACCGTGGATGCATTGGCGCCAGTTGATGCGCAGCCTCCGAACCTGCGCGAGGAAATGTGTGGCGGGCATCGCCGCAAGCCGCCGTCGGAGGAGAACGAGGAGGAACCCGAGGAATCAGCTTCCAACGCGAGCGAGGAATCAGGCAATGGACAGGCCTTCATGCTCTCCGGCGCCAAGCCGGCGAAGTTCGTGCTTGGGCCGCCGGTCGAGACCACGCCTCCCGTCGTCGTATTCACTGGGCCTGCTGATCGCCCCGATCCGGTCGAGCAGATCGCGAGCGCTACTCCAAAGAAGAAAAAGAAAGCAGCCGCCAAGACGGACGAGTCCACGAAGCCCGCAAAGGCGACCAAAAAGGAAGATGCCAAATCGGCGAAGACTGCCAAGCCGGCAAAGCCGGCCAAGCCGAAAGTCAGCTCTACAACGCAATGAGCCAAGCTTCGCCGGGCGCCGAGCGAAAAGGCCCGCCGACCCCCATCCCACTTACGGTGCTGACTGGTTTTCTTGGCGCGGGGAAAACCACATTGCTCAATCGGCTCCTGAAGGATCCCGCCCTGGCGGAGACTGCCGTCATTATCAACGAGTTTGGCGAGGTGTCTCTCGACCACCTGCTCGTCGAGTATGTCGATGACAACATGGTGCTGCTGCAATCCGGCTGCTTGTGCTGCACCATGCGCGGCGATCTCATCGATGCCCTTGAGACGTTGCTGCGCGATCTCGATAACCGCCGGTGCAAATTTCGTCGCGTGCTATTGGAAACGACCGGTCTCGCCGACCCGGCCCCGGTTCTTCATACCGCAATGTCGCATCCCTATCTGCTGCTGCGCTACCGGCTTGACGGCGTCGTAACGGTAGTCGACGCCATCAATGGCGAGACGACGCTTGATGCCCATGTCGAAGCAGTCAAGCAAGCCGCCGTCGCCGACCGCATCGTGCTGACAAAAACGGATTTGGTGACCACTTCGCAGCAAGAGCAGATCATGGCGCGCCTTCGCGCTCTTAACCCGGCGGCGCCTATTCTCGATGCTGCCCGCGGCGAGGCGGTACCCGAACGTTTGCTGGGAAGCGGCCTATATGACCCCGACAGGAAAATCCCGGACGTCAAAAAATGGCTGGCCGCCGAAGCGTATGCGCACGAAGACCATCATCACCAGCACGACGTCAACCGCCACGACGATCACATCGGCTCTTTCGTCCTGTCTGCGGACGAAGCGATCCCCGCCGGTACGCTCGATATGTTCCTGGAGCTGTTGCGTTCTACGCACGGCTCGAAGCTGCTGCGGCTGAAGGGCATCGTGAAGCTTTCCGAAATGCCGGAGACGCCCGTGGTTGTACACGGGGTGCAGCACGTCTTTCACCCCACGGTTCGTCTCGATCGCTGGCCGGATGACGATCACCGCACGAGGCTGGTTTTCATCACGCGTGACCTGCCGGAACGCGCCGTTCGGGAGCTGTTCGAAGCTTTTCTCGGCATCGCTGCGCCTGATCGGCCCGATCGTACGGCCTTCACCGATAACCCTTTGGTTCCATTCGGGGGCCATTAGCTCGGTATCCTGGTTTCGCTGGCCTTGCACGCCGAGCCGGTTGGAATCATGCTGAGGAATCGAGCGCCGGCATCCGGATAAAATTACCTGGCGCGGGGGAAGCGTTATGGAGCGGCTTTGGCTGCGGCAATATCCGCCGGGTGTTCCCGCCGATATTGACCCGTCTCGCTATTCATCGCTCGTCGCAATGTTCGAAGAGGGCTTCACCACCTTCGCGGCCCGCGAGGCCTGCGTTTGCATGGGCAAATCGTTAACGTACGCCGAACTTGACGAGGCGTCGCGTGCCCTCGCCGCTTGGCTGCACAGCCGCGGACTGAAGCAGGGCGCGCGCGTGGCGATCATGATGCCGAATGTGCTGCAGTACCCGGTTGCAATCGCCGGCATTCTGCGTGCCGGCTGCACAGTGGTGAACGTCAATCCGCTCTACAAGCCGCGCGAACTGGAATTCCAACTCGCCGATGCCGGCGCTGAAGCGATCATCGTTCTCGAGAACTTCGCCGCTGTGCTCGAACAGGCGCTGCCAAAAACCCCAGTCAAAAATGTCGTGATTGCAAGTCTTGGCGACATGCTCGGCCGGATAAAAGGGATTCTGGTCAACAATGTTGTTCGTCATGTCAAGAAAATGGTGCCGCCCTACTCGCTCCCGAAAGCCATCAAGTTCAATGACGTGCTCGCGGCAGGCCGCAAATCCGGTTTCATAAAACCCACGATTGGCTCAGACGATATTGCATTCCTGCAATATACCGGCGGGACAACTGGCGTCGCCAAAGGCGCCATGCTGTTGCATCGCAATCTGGTCGCGAACATGCTGCAGGTGGAAGCCTGGAATCAGCCGATGGTCGATCTACCGCCGAAGACGGACCGACTACTTATAGTCACGGCATTGCCGCTCTATCACATCTTCGCATTGACGGGATGCTTTCTCCTCAGCGTACGAACAGGTGGATCGTGTCTTCTGATCGTGAATCCGCGCGACATTCGCGGACTGGTCAAGGAGCTCAGCCACTACAAGGTAAATATTTTTCCCGCGGTGAATACGCTTTACAACGCGCTGCTCCATCATCCGGACTTCGGCAAGATCGACTGGAGCATGCTCAAATGCGCGGTCGGCGGCGGCATGGCGGTGCAGAAATCCGTCGCCGATGCCTGGGTGAAGGCGACGGGTAAGCCGATTATCGAAGGTTATGGGCTTTCAGAAACGTCA
>DASXST010000110.1:0-14837 GCA_036505835.1 Pseudolabrys sp.
GCCAGCAGCTCCTTGCGGCTGTAGCCGGTGATTGCGCAAATCGCTTCGTTGACGCGCAGGAAGCGGCTACCGGGATCGACTTCAGAAATACCTATGGCGGCATGTTCGTAAGTGGCCGCAAGACGTTGCTCCTGTTCGAGGGCGTGGAGCTGGGAACGCTCGAGCGCGTCATCCGCCCGTTTGCGGGCCGTGACATCGAGAAAACAGTTTACCGCCCCGACCAGCTCACCCTTTGCATCGCGCAACGGATCGATGTTGACCGATATGATCAACGTCGTGCCGTCGGCATGTTCGACGATGCGCTCTACGTCGCACACCGGCTTGCCCGTCGCAAGGACTTCGGCAACCAGCGAACGCGCGACCGGCGTTCCATCCATTTCGAAGAAACGGATGCTTTCCCTGAATTGACCGTGCGTCTGACCAGGCGTTGGAGCCGCCCCAGACCGTCACCTGCATGACGGCTGTACTGAAGAATCGTCCCCCTCGAATCGCAGATGAAGGTGCGATCGGCAGCAGTTCGAGGATGCCTTCCGATGCGCGCAACATCCCAGCCAAGGGCGACGGAATTGGCCGCTCGACCGAATGGCGCGACTCTTCGGAATCAACCATCGCACGCCTCCGCGTGCACCGTGATTCCCCGCCCCGCTGCAACGATCAGCTTGAATACCGATTTGTCAATGACACCGCGTGAGCCAGTCGACCACCGGCAAGACCGACTGAAAGTCCCGGTCAGGACGCGTTTTTTGCGATCTGACCGCCGGCCGTGTCCCCGATCCAATGGTCGATGAAAGCGGCTAGCCAATTGCGCGAGGCCAAATCATGCACGGCACGGTCGGCGATGTGCTCGTGGCGTTGTTTCGCTCCCGGTAATTCCATCCGATGCGCGCCTCGCACCAGCCAGCGATACATCATCGCGTGCGTGACCTCGGGATGAAACTGCAGCGCGTAGCCGGTGCCATGGCGAAATGCCTGCACCGAGAAGGCATCGCCTACAGCCAGCAACTCACTGCCGACGGGAAGGTCAAAACCTTCGCGATGCCATTGATAAACATGATCGGGCCAGTCCGGACACACCTTGCGTCCAGCCTCCGTTGGCCGGATCGGGTAATAGCCGACTTCGGCGTGACCGTCCGGGTGCGGAAAAACGCGAGCGCCGAGTTGGCGCGCCAGCATCTGTGCGCCAAGACAGATACCTAGATATGGCTTCTTGCCGCGAAGCGGGACCTGGATCCAGTCGATCTCGCGCTGCACGAACTCTTCATTGTCGTTGGCGCTTTGCGGTCCGCCGAAAATGACCGCGCCGGCGTGGTCGTCCATCGTTTCCGGCAACGGGTCGCCGAAACGCGGCCTCCTGACGTCAAGCGGATGGCCGAGTTTCGCCAGAGTCTGCCCGACGCGGCCGGGCGAGGAATGCTCCTGGTGGAGAATAAGAAGAACTGGCTTCGGCATCATGATTCGGCAAGCGCTTGAAGTGTTGACTAGTAACGGCTTTGCCGCCGTTTGCAACCTGAGGAGCAGGGGAGCGCCTATGCCGACCCCACAGACCTGCGCCGGCGCAGCCGGTGATCCACAAAGGCCAGGATAAGGCGCCGTGAGATTATGCGGATAAAGAAGGTGATTAATTTGTTGATCGCGCCCGGCACGATGGTGCGGCGTCCCTGCATCAGACCGCGATAGCCCGCCTCCGCTACATAGTCCGCGGATTGGCTCAGTGGCCTCTGCATGCTGCGTTTGCTGAGGCCGGCACGGTCGCCGAATTCGGTCGGCACCGGGCCCGGACACAGCACCGACACCCGTATGCCGCGAGGTTTGAGCTCGCTGTGCAAGGCCTCGGTGAACGACAACACATAAGCCTTGGTCGCATAGTAGACGGCCATTCCCGGGCCGGGCAGAAAGCCAGCCATTGATCCGACGTTCAGCAGCCCCCCGCGATGGCGGGCAAGCGTGTCGATGAACGCGAGCGACAATTCGGTCAGCACGCGCACATTAAGATCAATCATCTGCAACTGCTCGTCGCGATCTCGCGCGCTGGCAAGCCCGACCAGCCCGAACCCCGCGTTATTGACCACAAATTGCGGCTCCGCGCCTTGTGTCGCCAACAGATCCTGGATGAGGTGCGCGACGCCAGGCTTGAGAAGATCGGCTGCAATCACGACCGGCCGGCGCGCCCCGGTCGAGCCAATTTCGTCGGCCAGCGCATTCAATCTTTCTTCTCTTCGCGCAACCAAAGCCAACTCATGGCCATGGCGGGCAAAGACCCGCGCCAGCGCCAGGCCGATTCCCGCCGAGGCGCCCGTGATGACTGTGATTGGACGCGGGTTCGTCATCCCTTCACAATCCCGCGCGCCCAATCGTCGCGCGACGACAGATCACCCGTGAGCATCCGGCTATTCGAGGAATTTGCTCGGCGGGAAGTCGCGCGAAAATATCGGTTGTTGGATGAATTGCTTCGGATCGAAGGTCCAGAACTGGCTGACCTGCGGATAGGTTTCGATAATGGTGTTGGTAAGCTTTCCGTCTACGCGCGCCACCTTGCGAATGTGAATGTCGAGAACGGGCGTACCGTATTCGTCGAGCCGCACCGGACCGATTGGGCCATGCGTGAGACGGACATCTTGCATCGCCTTGAGGAAGGCCGCTGCGTCGTCGGTTTTGCCTCCAGTGGTTTTTAACGCCTCTTCGACGATGAGAAGCGCCGTATATGGACCTGCCGTATAAAAACCGGGATCGTGTTTATAGGCTCCGTTGATGCCGGCAACGAATTTCTTGTTGTCGGGCGTGCCAAGACCGGCCGCGTACCAGCCACCAGTAATGACGCCGACCCCTTCATCGCCCATCACCCTGAGAATGCCCTCGTCAGTGCTTGTAGTGTTGCCGAGCACGGCAATTTTCCCCTTCAGTCCAAACTCACTGAACTGCTTGAGGAAGCGCAGAGGGTTGCTGCCCGCAAAGCCCATGTAGATGGCATCCGCGTCGTTCTTGATCGCGGCAAGATACGGTGCGTATTCCGGCGCGTTGAGCGGCGGCCACAGCTTCTGCACGATCTTACCGCCAGCACCCTCAAAACCGAGCTGGAATCCGCCGGCACCTTCGTGGCCATAGGTGAAATCCTCCGCGACGACAGCAATTTTCTTGAAGCCCAGCGTCTTGGCCGCATAATCGCCCAACGGGTAGGTGACCTGAGGCGCCGTGCCGAAAGCATGCAACACCCATGGGTTCACTGCGTGGCTTTTCAGATCGACGGTGGCAGCTGACGTCGTAGTGATTAGAGGCACCTTGGTGTCACGAACATAGCCATCCATTGCAATGGCTTCATTGGTCGCCAGCGGACCGATCGACACTGCTACCCTGTGACGCTCGACAAGCTCCTGGAGCTTGGTCTTGGCAAGCGCAGGATTACCGGCCGTGTCTTGAGTAATCAGCTCCACCTTGCGGCCGGCAATCACCCCGTTGCGTTCCTTAAGGAACAGCGCTGCACCCTCTTCCTGCTGCTTGCCGCCGGCAGCGAGCGGGCCAGTGAGCACCGTAAGGAAGCCGACCTTGATTGGCTCCGAGGATTGCGCGAGTACGTGCGGTGCGGGGAAAACACCAAGCGCCGCGCCCGCCTTCAAAAGCATGCGGCGCGACATTACAAATTTGCTAGTTCCTTCTGACATTACCGGTACCTCCCTGCTCGCCTGACGTTTCCCTTTTTGTAGGAAATTGACGACAAAATGCGCCGACAACAGCCGGCTCGACTGGCCGCCGATTTCCGATCAACACCGCTAGTCAGATATTATTCGGAAGTGAAATGGAGTTGAAGGCGCCAGGATCTTATGAACTACTCAATAGCCTTGCCCCTGCGATAGCTCTCTTCCAGAAGACGGATATTGTTCTGGACATATTTGTTGGTGGGATCTTTGCGTCGGGCGGTATGCTCATAAACGGCTTGCCATCGGCAACCGCTGCCGAGAGCGCGATGGCAAGCGCGACTGCAAGGTCGCGCAATCAGCTGCCGCGCTTCGCGGCTTTTTCCGCGGACCGCCAGTTCGTGCAAACACTAGAGCCATGCAGTATTGAATTACTAATTTGACTGCTGCAATTTGCGCCTATGCTGAAGAGCGCATGAATTCGTAGCGTTTACGACGGGTACCTGGCGAGCTAAACTTTAGAGTAACCTTGCACGAAATTAACAATACTAGGTCGCATGCTTGCAGCGAGGGCAAGATTCGATTCAGTTTTTCGGAACCCTGATGCCCTCGAAAACTCCACCAATACGGGCGCTCTTGCTGAAGTGATCAGCCCAGGCAGCACGTTGGGGAAACAAACCGGGTCAAACACGGTTACCGAAATTGCAGCGCCACCGTTGCTCCTGCGGCATCATTACGGCAACATGCGCGTCCTGTACCCAAACGCAACGCCGCCTCGAAGCGTGCGACAATTCCTTCCGGGAGAATGCTGCAGATGTCCAAACCCCGCATCAGTTACATCGACCCCTCGACGATCAAGGATCCGGCTATGATCGCCGAATTCGAGCGATGCGCGCGCGAGGGCACGCCGCGGCCGGAAAGCCAGGCCATTCGGGCCCATGTGCCGGCAACGTTTTGGTCGTTCGCCAATACGTGGCGTGATGTATTCAAGAATGGCGTTGCCGACCACAGAATCAAGGAGCTTTGCCGCATTTACGTTTCACGTTCGGTGCTGTGCGAATTCTGCGGCAATCAGCGCTCAATCAAGGCGGCTAAAGCGGGCCTCAAGGAAGATGACTATTCTGACCTGATCAATTTCGAAAGTTCGACGCGTTACGACGAACGGCAAAAAGCCGCATTGGCATACGCCGAGGCGATCACCTGGGATCTGCCTGCCACCGATGAATTGTGGCATCGCCTGCACAGGCACTTCAGTGAACCCGAGCTCGTCGAGATCGGTTATTTCGTCGCTATTACCATGGGCCAGCAGCGCTGGCTGCGCACGCTGAACATAGAGCATCATCAAATTCTCGCCGGCACCGATGCTTCGATGGCACCAGGCTTCGAGACGCTGGACGCACTCAAGCGTTCGAAAGAGGCTGAGGATTACTGGGCCAGGATCAATGCAAAACCTGCAAAGCAGGCCGCCGAGTGACCGATCAAGCAACGGCGATGCCCGCTATTAGAACTGCTCCTGCCGCGGGCAGTAAAACTGAACCACGCATTCGGGTCCGCGGACTGGCAAAACGCTACGGCGCGCTCGAAGTATTCCGAAACATCGACTTTGACGTAGGCGAGCGCGAGATCGTCGCAATCGTGGGGCCGTCGGGGTGCGGCAAGACCACGCTCTTGCGTTGCATTGATGGCCTGTTGCCGCACGACGCCGGCGAGATTCGCGTCGGCACTGAGCGTGTCACCAAGCCGATCGCCGGCGTCGCGATGGTATTTCAGCATTTCGGGCTCTTCCCGTGGAAAACGGTGTTCGAAAACGTCGCGTATGGTTTGCGCATGGCCGGCGCGCCGAAGGCCGAGATCGAGCGCAAGGTGCCGGAATTCATAAAGCTGGTCGGCCTTACGGGATTTGAGGATGCGTTTCCATACCAGATGTCCGGTGGTATGCAGCAGCGGTGCGGGCTTGCTCGCGCTCTCGCCGTCGAGCCCAATGTCCTGTTGATGGACGAGCCGTTTGCGGCGGTCGATGCGCAAACGCGCGAGATTCTGCAATTCGAACTGTTGCACATTTGGGCTCAGCGACCGACGGCTATGATCTTCGTTACGCATTCGATCGAAGAAGCGGTCCTGCTCGGCCATCGGGTCATCGTGCTCAAGGGACGGCCCTCGAGCATTCACGAAACCATTGTCATTGATTTGCCGCACCCGCGGTCGCGCGAAACACTGCGCGAGCCGCGATTTGCCGAGCTGCGCGAGCGGGTATGGGGCACGCTGATGCGCGAAGCCCGCGAAGCCGAATTCCATCTCGGACGTTGAGCAAGAAACGCGCTACTCGCTGCCTTTTGTGGCCTTTGTGCCTTGTTCCGTTCATGGCTAACGTTTGCGCCCGCCGTTACTTCGTTTACGCGAAAAGGAATTCCGCATGTCATCCGACCCGCTGCTCAAGGCTGCGATCGCGCATTGGGGGCCTCGCTTTGTTGCCAACGGCGTGGTGTTGACCGATTTCGAGGAACTTACCGGCTCGCTTTCCTCATACAACGACTGGTGCGGTGCCTGGTCGACGCGTGCCGCGCACCACGAGCAGCTTGGACGCGAAGCGCTGAAGAAAAAGCATCTGCTGACTGCCGGAGAATGCTTGCAGCGCGCGGGGGTTTATTACCATTTCGCGTCGTTTCTGTTCGTGCACGACCAGGCGCAGATGAGAGCTGCGCACAAGAAGCAGATCGAATGCCGCCAGGCGGCGCTCGCATATTTGAGGCCACCGGGCGAGCGCGTGGAAATTCCCTATGAACGCGCGACGTTGGCCGGCATCCTGCGCAAGCCGGCAGGCGTGGAGCGGCCGCCTGTCGTTGTGATGGGTGTGGGGCTCGACTCAACCAAAGAGGAAGGGGACGCGTATGAGACGCCATTCCTCGCGCGTGGCATGGCAACACTGATCTTCGAAGGACCCGGCCAGGGCGAAGCGCAATATGATCTCCCGATTCGCGGCGACTACGAAGTCCCGGTGAAAGCGGTGATCGATTTTGTACAGAAACGCTCGGACCTCGACGCTGATCGGATCGGGATGTGGGGCGTGAGCCTGGGCGGATACTACGCGCCACGCGCCGCGGCTTTCGACAAGCGCATCAAGGCCTGCATAGCCCTGGGAGGGCCATTTAACTGGGGCGCGGCCTGGGATGGACTACCGGAATTGACGCGTGAAGCCTTTCGCGTGCGCAGCCATTGCAAGACGCAGGAAGAAGCGCGCAAGAACGCAAACACATTGTCGCTCGAGGGTTTGGCACATGAGATCATCTGTCCACTCTTTATCGTGAACGGCCGGCTTGACCGCATCGTCCCCGCCAAGGATGCAGAGCGACTGGCGCGGGAAGCGAAAGGGCCGGTTACGTTGATGATGATCGAAGACGGCAACCACATAGCAACCAATCGCGCCTATCGCTGGCGGTCGCAGAGCGCGGATTGGATGAAGGAGCAGCTCGGAGAGGCTCGTCATCCTCTAATTCCCGCTTAGGAGCGCGAACGCGTGCGGAAAAGCTCAGAGCATTAAAAACCCGCGCGGCATCGCGTGCAGCCGCTCAACGCCGTTATCAGTGATCAACACCATCTCGCCGGTCTGAACGCCGGCCTTGCTATCTGGCGTGACGACGTTGGGCTGGATCACCACGGTCTGCCCGGCCCGAAACGGTTCTTGCGGTATCGGTCCGGCCGGACGGCTTCTGCAGCCAAGAATGGGCGGCAAATAACCGCCGCCGTAGCCGTGCAGCAGATCGTCAATGATGGTGAAGCCCGCCTCTTCGATCACCGCGGATGCTTCGATCACCTGCGCAGGCGTGGCGCCAGCCTTGAGGACTCCCGCGATTGCATCAAAGGTAGCGTCGGCCGCGGCATGCAATTCTTTGTAAAGTTTGCTCGGCTCCCCGAGAGCGAAACTGCGCAGAACCTGGCCGGGCTGCTCCCAGAATGCGGCGCTGATTTCGGCTACAGCCACATCGCCTGTCTGTACCCGACGCATGCGTGGGAACTGGCGGGGCACGCCAAGCTCGGGCATTTTCATCGAGGTGACGCCGATATAATGAATGACGTTGGTCGCACCATGCGGTACGTAAACGCGCTCGACGAGATCTCCAAGCTCGCGTTCGTTCAGGCCAGGCTTCAGCCCGTCGCGCAGCGCCGCCATGCCAAGATCGCTGAAATGCGCGCCGATGCGAAGCCAATCGAGTTCTTCGGCGGATTTGACCTGACGTAGACGGACGTAATTGTGATTAAGATTTTTCAGCTTTCCAAATTTCGCCGATAACGCCGAGTGCTGCTCGGCGCTGATCGGTCCAATTGTCGCGACCTGGTCCTGCCGCGCGCTTCGCTGCTCAAGAACTGCAATCGCTTCCGCGATCGACGATTCGCCGCCCCACGCGACATTCGCCTTGTCAGCGAGAATGCGCGCCTGCGGCGCATGATTAACATATTGCACGAACAGCGTGTCGCGCTCGCGCGGCGTGAATACTCCCACCGCCTCTGCCGTCACCGGCCACTGCGTCAACCATTGTACGACAGAGCCGAAACGATTGGCACCGCAAAATACAAGGTGGTCGCATTCAGCATCGTTAAGGAGATCCTCAACGGCGGCGCGTCGGCGCGCCATTTCCGGCTCGGAGAAGCGCGGGTATTCGGCCTCGACAATACGAGCCAAGTTGGGAGAAAGAGCGATCACAAAGCCCTCAGACTGTCATCATGGCTCGCCCCGCCACGACGACTTGCAATCACGAAGCCTTCTTCGGCAACGCGACGATCATGTCCAGCTCAACGCGAGCGCCAGGCGATGAAAGCTGATTGATGCACACGGTCGTGCTCGCCGGTCGCCAGTCGCCAAAATACTTGCCCATGGTCGCGTGCATCGCATCGGCGTCGCGGAAGTCGGTCAAATATTTGGTGACTTTTACGACATCGCGCCAACCGGCCCCAACCTCGTTGAGGATCAATTTGATCGCCTCCATCGCCCGCGTGGTCTGCTCCTCGATCGAGTGTGGATGGACGTGTTCTTCTTCCACGTGGGGGTGCTTGTGGTAGAGCGGCGATGGAGTGGCGCCGGACAAAAACATCAGATCGCAGGCGCCCACAATTCGCACCGCCGGCGCATAGGGCATGGTGTGCGCCTCCTCTGGCTTCGGATGCACGGGCTCGAGCCGGAAGCTTTGCTGCGGCTTGGACATGACGGTCATCGGGGCCTCCCATCGGGTAACCAAATCGCACAATTTGGTACCGAAATGCATTCTGACGCAACTGATTGCAGTCGCTTCGGCGTGTTGATCGCCCCGCGAGAACCGCTAACGTGCCCCCGACAGGAGAGCCCGAATGCCCGCCACCATCCTCGATTCCGCGGTGTTCCGCGACATATTCACGACTGAAGCAATGCGTAGTGTGTTCTCCGACGAGAGCCGTGTTCAGAAATATCTCGATTTTGAGGGGGCACTCGCGCGCGCACAGGCCAAGCTGGGCATCATTCCCAAGGAGGCGGCGGCTGAGATCGTCCGAAATTGCTCGGTCGAAAAGATCGACATGGCGAAACTCAAGGAGGCGACCGAGAAGATCGGCTATCCAGTGCTGCCTGTCGTTCAGCAACTGGTGAAGTTGTGCAGGAATGGACTCGGTGAGTGGTCGCATTGGGGAGCGACAACCCAGGACATTACCGACACCGCCACCATCCTGCAGATCCGGGAGGCGCTCGCCCTCATCGAAAAGGACATCGATGGCATTTGCGACGGGCTGGCGGCACTCGCCCGTAAATATCGCAACACGCCGATGGCTGGCCGAAGCAATCTCCAGCAGGCCGTGCCGATTACCTTCGGCTACAAAATGGCCACCATGCTGGCCGCATTTGAGCGCCATAAGCAGCGGTTAAAGGAGCTCAAGCCCCGGGTTCTTGTCGGCGAGTTCGGCGGCGCGGCCGGTACACTGTCGTCGCTTGGCAAGGAAGGCTTGAGAGTACAGGACGAGCTGATGAAGGGGCTGAAGCTCGGTCAGCCGGAAATTTCCTGGCACACGGTGCGCGATCGCATCGCCGAAGTCGGATGCTTCCTCGGATTGGTCACTGGCAGTTGCGGGAAAATCGCTTTCGACGTGAAGCTGCTGATGCAGACTGAAGTCGAAGAAGTGCACGAACCGTTTCATGCCGGCCGCGGCTCGTCTTCGACCATGCCGCAGAAGCGCAATCCGATTTCTTCTGTTTACATTACTGCCCAGACCGCAATGGTACGGCAGCTCGTCGCCGCTCTGCTTGAGGCTCAAGTCGAAGATCACGAGCGATCGACTGGACCATGGGAGATCGAGTGGATCGCCCTGCCGGAAATCTTCATGCTTTCGGCGGGAGCTCTCTCCCAGACGCGCTTCCTAGTCGAAGGCCTGCAAATCAACGAAAAGAAAATGCGCGAGAACCTCGATATCACGAAGGGACTGATCATGTCCGAGGCGGTCATGATGGGGCTCGGCGCCGATCTCGGGCGCAACAAAGCACACGATCTCGTGTATGACATCTGCCGCGATGTCGTAAAAACAGGGCGTCCGCTGATCGACCTTCTCTCTGAGAACAAGGAAATCGGCAAATATGCTGACCGCAAGAAACTGGACAAACTTGTCGATCCTGCAAATTATCTCGGCGTCGCCGGCAAAATGGTCGACCGCGTGCTGAAGATGCGGAAGTGATCTCCTAGTCGCTCTTCGGCATAGTCCGCCAGATTGCCAGCGCTACGCAGAGCGAAGCGACACCAATCATCATAAATAAAAGAGGCACGGTCACGCCCAACTTCTGCATGACCGCCATGATAATTGTTGCGGCTGTCATGAATGCCGCATTGAGGATATTGATCGCTGCGATTGTACGCGCGCGCTGATCCGAGCCGCTCCAGACCTGCACGGCAGCAAAGGTCGGCACGATGAACAGCCCGCCCGCGATCGCAAGGCCGCACAAGCTTGCTGCCACACGACCGCCGGAGGTCGATCCAAATACCGAAACAGCCCCTTGCGGCGCCGTTGCAGGAACGGTCTCGAAAGCGGCAATCCCGATATCGAGCGCGAAGATGCCGAGCAACAGCGCTCCGGCAAGCGTGGTCGTGAGAACAATGCGCCCGCGTGCGATCGCTGCCGCCAGCGCCGACCCGACACCTACCGCAATCGTGAATACCGCAAGATAGGCGGTGACACTGTCTTCGTTGCCGCCGAGCATCTTGATCAGCGGAGGCAGCAACGACAGCACCACGATGCCGACGAGCCAGAACCAGCTCACCACCATGGCGCCCCACCACAGTCGCGAATCGGCGCGCAAATGCCGGACCATCGCCAGAGTCGAGTTCGCAATATTGATTTGGACGGCGAGTTTCGGTGCACCCTCGCCGGTCGGCGGGATAAGCAGCGCCGATATCCACGATGCAACCGCGAAGACCATGATGAGGACAGCGAAGGCATTCGCATCTCCGCCATGACTGGCGGCAAGCCCGCCGCCAATCGTGCCCAGAAGAATGGCGACAAAGGTGGCGCCTTCGACCAGCGCATTCCCGGCGGGCAATTGCTCGCGTAGCAAATGATCGGGAAGAATGCCGTATTTGGTCGGACCAAAAAGCGAGGCGAGGATGCCGAAACCGAACAGGGCGCCAAACAGCAGCGGCAGCGAATTCCACGCATAGCCCCATGCCGCCATGGCGGCCACGAAAATTTCTATGAACTTCAGCCGTTGCGCCACCCGTGCCTTGTCGTAACGGTCTGCGAGTTGCCCACCAAGCCCGGACAGGAAAAAAAACGGAGCGATAAATACTGCCCCGGCGGATGTAATCAATGCTTCAGGATTGCTGATGCCCGACTGGAACAGAACTACAAAGGCAAGCGCAGTCTTGAGGAAATTATCGTTGAATGCCGCGAAGAACTGGCACCAGAAAAGCGGAGCAAATTTCCTGGACAGCAACAAGGGTGCCGGCATGCTCTCCTATTATTGCAAAATTCAGGGGGCCCCGCCCCTCGGACAATACATAAAAAAACGCAGCCTTGCGGCCGCGAAACTGAAACCGGGGGCTATTGATCAAGGACGGACGTTTTCCTCATAGGATTCCATGACCTTCGCCCCGAGAGCGAAGCAAAAAGCAATCCCGATAACGATCGTGAAGAGTGTAATCCACATGGCTCGCTCCCTCTTTCCGCCAGCGAACACCTCGCCGGGAAAGTCCGGCCAAGGAAACGCCTGACGGCGGATTCGGTTCCCTTACTATTGTAAATGCGAGCTAAGTTGGATGGATGACTGTAAATCCACCAGCAATATACGTAGATCGAGCTCGCGGAACTCCAAATAAATTCAGCGTAACCACCGCTCAAGCTCGGCGTATGCGGTAGCGGGAATACGGGTTGAATCGGGGATACGCGGATCGGCAAACGAAAAAGGCGGCGTCTCCATGTACCTGCGCAAACCCGGCACCGGGCCCGGTCTTCCGGTAGTCAGCGGATATTTGTCGCGATGTTGTGCGGGGCCGAGCATTTCGTTATGCACGGGCGCCAGCGTCGGATGCGCGAAGCGCGCACGCAGACTGCGATAAGCCGTGACCGAGGTGTGATCGGGAGCCACGATGAACAAAATGGGCACCGCAATCGCCACCGCCGCGCTTCGTCGACAAATCCAATGTGATGGGCCAACGAAAAAAAACGCCTCGTAGGCTTCATGAGCGACGTCAATGATCTTGGTGATGTCTTCGTATGCCACCAAATGGTCGAAGAGTGCCATTTGGCCGTTGACGTCGCGTATGGAAGCCGTCCTGGTCTTGTCAGGCAGGAACTGCGCCAGCGTCCCGTCGCCCATATTGAGATCGAAAGCCGTCGCCAGACGGCCCTCATGCAAGTGAAAGTCCGGGAGCAGCCGCGCGAGTAAGGTCTTGCCCCCGCGTGGTCGCGGCGAGGCGACAATGGTGATGGAGCTGCGAAATGACAGCTCGCACCGCTGCTCAATCGGCGCGCAAGTAGAAGGAGGCTAGCCCGCGACCTGACGCACGTTGCTTTCGATTTTCGGCGAAACCATATCGACCAGCCTTACGCGATCAAATTCGCCCCAGACATTGCCAAGCCAGTGACGCACGTAGCCGCGCAAGACAAATGAATAGTTGGCCGTCTCACCCTTGGCGCCTTTGTTGCCAACAAATGAAACGAATGAAACGCTTGCCACTTCCACCTGCTCGAACGCCATCTCGTTGAGTTTCGGGATGATGATCTCTTCAGCGCCTTTGATCTTTTTGAAGTACGAATTGTAGACCGCCGGATACCACTCGAAAAACGTTGTGTTATTGATGAAGTTCTTGACCAGAAAATAGTTGGCATCGCCCACAACGCGCGCGGTCTCGGCGATTTCGTCAAGAGATGCGATGGATGATCCGAGGATATGGAACACCGCGAAAGTGATCTGTCCCTTCTTGGCTGATTCGAGAAATCCGATATCGGTCAGTGCCTGTAGCGTCGCCGACAACAACCCGGCGCGCACGTCAATGACCGTCACCTTCGCTTCGGCGCTGCCGAGCGTATCGAAGATTTTCATTTGGTCAGGAACCGAAGTCACGTCTACCACTTCGGTCAAATCCGGATGAAATCGCTTAAGCGTTCCGCGCGGCCACTCGGTATCGAAGGCCCGGGTCGGCGTTTGATGGGCGCCGAAATAATCAATCAGAGTGCGGGCGACAGTAGTCTTGCCCACGCCGCCTTTATCAGCGCCGACGAGAATGACAGTGGGTCTGGCCATAGTGTTGCTCTGCAAAAACAGTGACTGATCCGATCGCTCAGCATCCTACGTTATGGGTGAGAATGACAGGATTCCGAAAGTCAGTAACCCCACCCCAGCCTCATGTTTCAATCATAAATTATAACGTATTTTCAAGCAATTGAATGAGCCAAAGGCCTGCACGAATTGTCCCCGGTGATGTCAACGGACAACAGCGGTGCCGGCGGAGGGATTTGAACCCCCGACCACTCGCTTACGAAGCGCCCATTCGCAACGTTCGGCGAAATAGCTCCAGTGCAACGCGGTGCGCCAGAATGCCCGTCAGAACGGGTTTCTCAATAGAGAAAATATTGTCCCATAAGTGCATTCCAGCGTACTGTCGTGAACTACGGTGAACATGTGTGAGGGGGAAGACTGTAACCACGCGGTAACCGCGCAAAGCTCCGCCGATCTCACTATGTCTGCTTTTGACCCAAAGCGGACATCGACCCTTCGAGGCCACTCGTGCCCTAAAGGCAACAATCAAGAAAATTCGCAACAGTAAGTACCTTTGCCTGCTCGACATCAATTAAAAATCGGCCCAGCATTTCAGATGGCGGTTCTTGTCTGGACTCCAGCAAGGCCTTTGCTAGTCCACGACGCAGGACAACCGCTGCTCTGTGCCTAGATGGCCCGCCGCGCCAACGGCTGCCTCTAGGAAGGCACACAGGGTCACTTGCGGCGGTTCTAGAGCGCCAATGGTGGGCCGGTGCTCCCGTGAACGACGGCTTATTTGTTCGACGGGGCGCTAACGACGAAGCTCTAACCGGCTTCGTGTGCGACGTTGATGTGAAAATTGGTCTTGCCGCGCTTGCCTGGCAGGCAAACATGGTTTTGATCTTTTTCTCACACGACAGGGAGGCGGGGGCTGCTAGCGCGGCCCTCGCTTCTTCGCTAGGTCAATTCTGTCCGTATCCCGCATCCAGGGTGTGCCATGGCTAAACCAGCTGTCATTCTTATCGGTGCCGACAAGGGTGGCGTCGGCAAGACCACCGTTGCACGTGCTTTGCTCGACTATTTTGGCGCCCGCCATGTGCCGACTCGGGCCTTCGATACTGAATGGCCACGCGGCACGCTCAAGCGCTTTCATCCGGATTTGACCGAAGTCGTGGATGTCGCGTCAGTTTCCGACCAGATGAAGATTTTCGACACGGTGCAGGGTGCTGAAGCCAAGGTAACGGTGATCGACGTGCGCGCGGGTCTGTTATCCTCCACGCTGCAAGCGTTGAGCAACATCGGCTTCATCGAGTTGGGGAAGACGGGGCAGATTACCCTCGCCATGTTCCATATCCTCGGTCCCTCCATCGCCTCGCTTGAGGAAATCGCCGAAACCGCCCGCTTCGTGGGGGACGCCAACTACTTTCTGGTCAAGAACCACATCAACGAAACTTCGTTCTTCGACTGGGATCCGGCGACCTACAAATCATATTTCAAGAGAATTA
>DASXST010000111.1:0-10431 GCA_036505835.1 Pseudolabrys sp.
CTCGGTGATCTGCTTGATGTTGGTGGTACCCGAGGTCGAGACCACGGTCTTACCCTTCAGGTCCTCAAGTTTTTTGAGGTTGGCGGACTTCTTCGACACGAAGCGGTTGGCGGTGACGAAGTGGGTGATGGTGAAGGACACTTGCTTCTGCCGCTCGAGATTGTTGGTGGTCGAACCGCACTCCAGATCGGTGGTGCCGTTTGCCAACAGCGGAATGCGCGTCGCGGACGTCACCGGCTGCAGCTTCACCTCGAGCTTGGCGAGCTTGAGGTTTGCCTTTACCGCATCGACGATCCTGTTGCAGAGTTCCATGGCATAGCCGACTACCTGCTGCTTGTCGTCGTAATACGAGAAGGGAACCGAGGACTCGCGGTGGCCGATCGTTATCGTGCCGGTATCCTTGATCTTCTTGAGCGTGCCATCCTGCGCGATTGCGGTCCCGGAGAGCATGCCAATGGCAGCTGCCGTCGTAATTATCGCCTTCAAACGCATCAAAACCCCCGTAAGAACCAAGCACATCCGATGGTCCGGCGTCGTCATGACGCCGGGCGGCGGCGTACCCGGACCTTACCATAGGCGCGGCGCGAAAGCCCACTGGCTCAACCCTTAAAGCCGGCTATTCCGCCGTGCGGTAGAACGCCGCCACATCGTCGCTGAAAGCCTTGCGGGACGCTGGGTCAAGATAAAGCATGTGCCCGCCGCGATAGAGCTTGAGCTGGGCGCGGCCCGGCGGATCGAAGGAAGGCATGTGGTCCAGGATGTAACGCGTCATGGCGTAGGGCGTGATCATGTCCGCATAGCCGTGCGCAATGAGCAAACGAAAAGAAGAATCGTAGGCCAGCAGGGTTCGCAAATCGTCTTCAGCGCTCGCCTGCAGCCGGCCGCCCTGCCAGTCCCAATGAACGTCGCTCGCGAGCAGCGCATAGGTCATTTCTGTCTTGAAGCCGAGCTCATTGCGCGCGTAGGACGCCATGGCGCCGCCATACGCCCGCGTGACGACGTCAAGAATGGGGTCGGGTGAACGCGACGCGCGCAGCTCGGGATAGGGGTCATCGGCAGCAAACGACGCGTCATATCGGCTGACGATCTTGTTTTCGCCGGCGCGCAGATTCTTCACGTAGGCATTGGCCGCGAAACCGCGCGCTTGCGTGACCGTTTCAACGGGCAAGCCGGTGACCTTGGCGACGCGCTCATAAAAAGCCTTGCCGGCTTCACCCTTGGGTGGCGCACTGGCCAATGTCACTAGATAGTCCGTCATTGCAAAATGTTCCGCCGCTGCGAGCGCCTCGGGGGTAAAGGCCTGCCTGCGCTCGAGCTCGGCGGCCGCCAAGGAGGGCAACTGCAGCGCGGCTCTCAATGCAGACTGGTCGTCGCCAAAGGTGAGCCAGCCTTCCAGGAACGGCGACAGCATGAGAATGCCGGAAATCAGAATGCCCTGATCGCTTTGCAATGCGCGCGCCGTTTTAACGGCGCGGAAGCCGCCATAACTCTCGCCGAAGAGAAATTTCGGCGAGGCGGCGCGGTTATTCTTGGCCACGTAGAGTGCGACGGCCTTTGCCATCGAACTGGCATCGCTGCGAATGCTCCAGAAATTCTTGCCATCGTCCGGCTTGACCGTGCGGCTCCAGCCTGTTCCGACCGGATCGATCAAAACGAGATTGGTGAATGAGAGCCAGGTATCGGGATTGTCCCGCAGCGCAGCCCGCGTAGCGTCGTGGCTGTCCGGACCAAAGTCGAGCACGCGCGGCCCGACAAGGCCGAGATGCAAGAATGCCGATGCTGCGCCGGGACCGCCGTTGAATACAAATGTCAGGGGTCGGTTGGGCTGGCCGTTTTTGGCGACATAAGCGGTATAAAAAACCGACGCGCTCTGCTCGCCCGATTGGTCATAAAACGCGAGAGTGCCTGCGGTCGCTGTGTAGGCGAGAGGGCCGCCCGTCGTATTGATGGAGTGTTCAGTGACAGAGTCCGCCGGCAACAGTCGCAGAACGCCTTTTTCGGCGGCGCGGCGTTCGGAAATACCGGCCTGCGATCCGTGATCTCTGGGTGCGTCTTGCGCGCTGGCAGCGCCAAGCACGCCGACGAGCATGATCGTCGGCACGATGCGGGAGAAGACAGAAGCTTTTGTAGGCACGGGCGGCTCCAGTGAAAATTGCGCCCCCAGATCTGCCGCCCCCGGCGAATATCGGCTAGCGCCTGCCGCGGAAATTCGGCCGCCGCTGCTGCGGAGTCGGAGAGGGGGCGTCGCCTTTGTGACGGAAACTAATCCGTCCGCGCTGCAAATCGTAGGGCGACATCTCGACGATGACGCGGTCGCCGACGCCGGTGCGGATGCGGAACTTGCGCATCTTTCCCGCGGTGTAGGCCAGCACCTCGTGCTCGTTATCGAGTTTCACCCGGAAGTTGCCGTCCGGCAGGACCTCGGTGACCGTACCGTCGAACTCCAGCAATTCTTCTTTCGCCATCCAGTCGTCTCCAGTTAGCCCTTATACCTGGCGCATCCGAACGTCCTATCCCCGATCCGGTCGAGGAAAGCTTTTCGGGATCATGCGCGCCCGCGATGGCCGGCATTGCGGCGCGGCTCGCCCGGACGCTGCATAAATGTAACATTTTCGATGCCGCTTGGCTCCCCCACGGGGGCCTCATGCCGGTGGGCGGTATGGTGGCCGCTCTGAATCGGGTGGCCTTTGCCGCCGTTACGAGAACGGTGGCCATTGCTGGGCCGGCCATGGCCATTGCCATGTCCACGGTGCTTGTGATTGCCGCGGCTGTGCGGCCGCGCGCCGTGACGGGCTTCCGCGTGCTGCGGGGCCGCTTTGGGCCGTCCGCCGGTACGCCGGTTGGTCGAAGGGATCGACATCCGGATCAACCGCTCGATGTCGCGCAGGAAGGCTGCTTCCTCGTGATCGCAGAACGAGATCGCCACGCCGTCGGCGCCTGCGCGCGCAGTGCGACCGATGCGGTGGACATAGCTCTCGGGGATGTTCGGCAGATCGTAGTTGACCACGTGGCTGACGCCATCGACGTCGATGCCGCGGGCGGCAATGTCGGTGGCAATGAGCGTGCGCAGCTTACCGTCGCGGAACGCTGCGAGCACGCGCTCGCGCTGATTCTGCGACTTGTTGCCGTGGATTGCCTCGGCGGAGTGGCCGGCTTTTTGCAGGCCGCGTACAACCTTGTCGGCGCCGTGTTTGGTGCGGGTAAAGACCAGCACGCGATCGGTCTTTTCGGTCTTGAGTACCTCGACCAGCAGCGCCGGCTTCGATGCCTTTTCGGTGAGGATGACGCGCTGCTCGACACGGTCGACGGTTGAGGCTTGCGGCGTGACCGCCACGCGGGCGGGATCGCGCAGCATCGCATCGGCAAGCCGGGTGATTTCCTGCGGCATGGTGGCCGAGAAGAACAATGTCTGCCGTGCTTTCGGCAACATAGCGACAATCTTCTTGATGTCGTGGATGAAGCCCATGTCGAGCATACGATCGGCTTCGTCCAATACCAGCACTTCGATCTGGTCGAGGCGGAGCGCGCGTTGATGGACCAGATCGAGCAGGCGGCCGGGCGTTGCCACGAGTACCTCGGCGCCGCGGGCGAGTGCACGCACTTGCGGGTTGATCGGTACGCCGCCGATCGCAAGTGCAATCTCGAGCGGTCTTATGTGTCGGCCATAGGCGCGGAAGCTATCGGCGATCTGGCTGGACAATTCACGCGTCGGCGAAAGCACCAGTGCGCGGCAGGATTTCTGCGCAGGACGCTGACGCTTGTTGTAGAGGTGATTCAGGATCGGCAATGCAAAGGCGGCGGTCTTGCCGGTGCCGGTCTGCGCAATGCCAATGACATCGCGGCCTTGTGCGGCAATCGGAATGGTCTGGGTTTGAATCGGGGTGGGAGTTACGTATTTTTCTTCCGCGAGGGCGCGGTTGATCGGCTCTTCGAGGCCGAACTCGTTAAATGAAGTCAAAGAGTCTCTTTCTTATACGGCGAGACGGCCGCGTCGCTGATGCGAGCGGCGGAATCGCGGGGTTAAAGACATCCCGCGTTGCCAGGGTGTCGTCAGGTTCAGGAATCGGATGGGCGGGGCGAAATTCGTTTTAATGAGCTTCGTGCACGCAGCCCGCAAACCCGAGACCGGGTCTTTCATCCGCACAGGTCATATGACAGCCGGCGATGTCCTTTTCAAGGCGCGGCAGCTCCTTATTCGGTCAAATGATGAATAAAGTGGCTGCAAGCGGCTCCTTTCGCCGATGGACAAGGCAAGGGAGATCGGGGAATGTCGGGCGCGAAAATCCACTTTTGAGCCGAAATACGTACTTCGGAGCCGTCGAATGCCTTTCCCCAGGGCCTCCCAGGCCCTTTCTCGCTTTACCGTTCTCGATCTGACCCGCGTGCGCTCAGGCCCAACCTGCGTCCGCCAGCTCGGCGACTGGGGCGCCAATGTCATCAAGATCGAAACGCCGCCGCACCTGGAAAAAGGCGAGGGGCCCGGCGGTCCTCGCAACGGGCCTGATTTTCAGAATCTGCACCGCAACAAGCGCAGCATCACGCTTGATCTGAAATCGCCAAAAGGCCTCGCGGCGTTCAAGCGCATGGTCGAGAAGGCCGATGTGGTTGTCGAGAACTTTCGTCCGGATGTGAAGGACCGGCTCGGCATCGATTACCAGTCGCTGCGCAAGATCAACAAACGCATCATCCTCGCAAGCATCTCCGGCTTTGGCCAGGACGGCCCCTATCGCGACCGGCCCGGTTTTGACCAGATCGCGCAAGGCATGGGCGGCCTCATGTCGATTACCGGCTTGCCCGGGCAGGGACCGGTGCGCGTTGGCGTTCCGATCGCGGATCTCTCCGCCGGGTTGTTCTGCGCGTTGGGTATCCTGGTTGCGCTGCTGGAACGGGAAACCTCCGGCGAGGGGCAATGGGTGAATACCTCGCTTTTGCAGGCGCAGATATTCATGCTCGACTTTCAGGCCGCCCGCTGGCTGCAGGCGCACGAAGTGCCGAAACAGGCAGGCAATAATCATCCCACCAGCATTCCGACCGGCGTGTTCAGGACCAAGGACGGCCACATCAACATTGCCTCGACCGGGCAAGTAATGTGGGAACGCCTCTGCAACGCGATCGAGTCGCCTGAGCTGATCAAGCACCCCGATTATGCCACCGGCGCCCTGCGTTCAAAGAACCGGGACGCCCTGAATGCGGAGATCGACAAGCGCACGGTCCACAAGAGCAGTGCCGAATGGATCGATCTATTCAATTCGATTGGCGTGCCATGCGGGCCAATCTATTCGATCGACCAGATGTTTGCAGATGAGCAGGTCAAGCACATCGGCATTGCTCAAGGTATGAAGCGGCCGGACGGCAGCGAACAGATTTTTATCGGGCAGCCGGTGAACCTGTCACGCACGCCAAGCAGGATCGTGGCGACACCGCCGGAGCAGGGACAACACACCGACGAGGTGCTGAAGGAATTCGGTTTCGCGGATAATGAAATTGCGGAGCTGCGCAAGGCGCAGGCGGTGTAGAACTATTCGTCATGCTTGGCACTCGGGTCCGGCCTGCGGTCTGCCCGAGCACAAACCTTGTGCCGGTCACCTCGCTTAGGGACGTACTGCCTTCCTAAGCGAGGTCACCGTGACGAGTTCCGGGCTATGACGGCAATTCTAAGGAGCACGTGGATGTCGCAGACGGACAAGATGTTGTCTCGCAAGGAGGGCAAGGTCGGCTATCTGACCTTCAACAATCCTGAGCGTCACAATGCCGTTTCACTGGAAATGTGGGAAGCCGCTGAAGGTTTTCTCGAGGAGTTCAAGAACGACAAAAACATCCGTGTGGTTGTCGTCACCGGCGCCGGGGGAAAGGCCTTCATCTCGGGAGCAGATATTTCCAAGTTCGAAAAGGAGCGTTCGACCCAGGAAGCCGTCGACCGTTACAATGCTGCGGTCGACCGCGCGAACAATGCGTTTTACATGTTTCCCAAGCCGATCATCGCCATGATCCGTGGCTACTGCATTGGCGGGGGCGTGGGACTCGCCCTGTGTTGCGACATTCGCGTTTGCACCGAAGATTCAAAATTCGGCGTGCCGGCAGCCAAGCTCGGTCTTGGGTATCGCTTTGACGGCTTGAAGAAGCTCGTCGACCTGGTGGGCCCGTCTTTCGCTAAGGAAATCTTCTTCACCGCGCGCCAGTTCACCGCTGTCGAGGCGCAGACGATGGGTCTCGTCAATCGCGTGCTGCCCGACGCGGAGCTCGAGAGCTACGTCAAGGATTACGCGGACACGATCGCAGCGAATGCGCCGCTGACCGTCGACTCCGTCAAATACATTGTTGGTCAGGCGGTCGCCGACGAAAGCAAGCGCGATCTGAGGAAGTGCGACGACCTGGTGCAGGCTTGTTTTGCCAGCAATGACTACAAGGAGGGCCGCAAGGCATTCATGGAGAAGCGCAAGCCGGCATTCACCGGATCATAATAAGAATGTCCCTCGCATGCGGGCAGAGGGAAAGAAAAGGGGAGGAAGTGCGTGGCGTCCGTTGAGTTGCGGGACCTGACCAAGAGATACGGCGATGTCGCCGTGGTCGACGACATATCGCTCACCATAGAGCATGGCCATCTAGTCTGTCTGCTGGGCCCGTCGGGCTGCGGCAAGACGACAACGCTGCGGCTCATCGCCGGTTTCGTCGAGCCAAGCGCGGGCGAAATTCGCGTCGGCGACAAGCTCGTGTCTTCACCCGCGCATTCGGTGCCGCCCGAAAGGCGTAACATGTCGATGATCTTTCAGAGCTACGCGCTGTGGCCGCATATGACGGTCGCCGAAAACATCGTCTACGGGCTGAAGCTGCGAAAACTGGATCGCGAGACTATCGGCAAGAAACTCGACGCCATTCTTGCGACCACCCGGCTCGCGCCGCTTGCGCAGCGCTATCCGGGGGAGTTGTCGGGCGGCCAGCAGCAGCGCGTGGCTCTTGCGCGCGCGCTCGTCGTGGAGCCGGAGACGCTCCTGCTCGACGAGCCACTCTCCAATCTCGACGCAAATTTGCGCGAGGAGATGCGCTTCGAGGTGCGCCGCCTGCATGATGCCTTTCGTTACACAACGGTTTACGTGACCCACGATCAGTCGGAAGCGATGACAACAGCCGATCTGATCGCGGTCATGAACGCCGGAAAGATCGAGCAGGCGGGTTCGCCGGAAGAAATCTATGATCGGCCCCGCTCTGAGTTCGTTGCGCGTTTCATCGGTTCCAGCAACGTCATCAAGGGCAAGGGGATCGACGGCGCGCACATCGATTTTGCCGGCACGCCACTGCGCTGCAGCGGCGCGAAAATCAATTCCGGCGCGTCGACGCCGGTGTCGATCCGCCCGCACGACATCGTCATTTCCGCGGCGCAACGGCAAGGTGAAAACGCGGTGCCGGCAACGGTCGTGCGGCAGGTCTTCCTCGGTGGCACCCGGGACTATATGGTTGAAGCCAAGGATGGCACGCAGCTGCGTGTGCTCACTGGAGCGGGTGAGAATATCCCGCAAGGCAGCGCAGTCTGGCTTCATTTGCCGCCCGAGCGCTGCCGCGCGCTGAGCGGATAAAGTTGTCGCGGGGCGAAACAATAAAATCAGGTATGGAGGATACGCCGATGAAAGCCTCGAAGATCTCACGCCGCGATGTGCTCATTGGCTCGAGCGCGCTTGCCGCAGGCGCCGCGTTCTCGACCAGGGTCATGTCGGCCGCGCCGCCGGCCAGCGCAGTCACGCCCGCGCTCATCGAGGCGGCCAAGAAGGAGGGCAAGGTTGTCTGGTACACCTCCGTCGATCTCAAGTTGTCGGAGCAGATCGGCAAGGCTTTCGAGACGAAGTATCCGGGGGTCGCCTGCAAAGTCGAGCGCACCGGCGCCGAACGCATCCTGCAACGCATCGGTCAGGAATACACCGCCAATGTGCACGCGGTTGATGTCGTGAACTCCTCCGACGCTTCGCATCTCGTGTACTGGAAGGACCAAGGCATCCTCGCGCCCTATGTTCCCGAAGACGTGGCGAAGTTCTACCCCAACGAGCACAAGGATGCCGACGGCACTTATGCAAGCTTCCGGCTGTTCCTGTGCGTTATCGCCTACAACACCAACATGGTGAAAAAAGAAGAGGCACCCAAGAGCTTCGCCGACCTGCTCGATCCGAAATGGAAGGGCAAAATCGTCAAGGCGCATCCCGGCTACAGCGGCACCATCATGACCGCGACCTACCAGATGTCGCGCGATCTCGGTTGGGAATATTTCGAGAAGCTCGCGCAGCAGAATATCCTGCAAGTGCAGTCGGCTGCCGACCCACCGAAGAAAATCGCGCTTGGGGAGCGGGCGATCCAGGCCGACGGAGTCGAATATCTCATTCATCAGGAGAAAGAGGCCGGCCAGCCGGTCGAACCCGTCTACGCAACAGAGGGCACTCCGCTGATCATTGGGCCCAATGGGCTGTTTAAAGCTGCACCTAACCCCAATGCGGCGCGCCTGTTTCAGAGCTACTGCTTCTCGCCAGAGTGCCAGCAGCTCTGCATCGACATTGGCGGCTTGCGTTCCGTGCATCCACAGATCAAGGAACACACCGGCCGGACGCTGCTTAGCAAGATCAAGACGATGAAGGACGACGCGGCGGCGGTGCTGAAGAATGGCGAGCAGATCAAGGCGCGCTATACGAAGATCTTCCGTGTGTAACGAAATGGCAGTCTCGATTGCGTGACGTTCAGCAAAGTCATGGCCGGGCTTGGCCCGGCCATCCACGTCTTTTGCGGTCTGAGAAATTCGAGACGTGGATGCCCGGCACGGGCCGGGCATGACAATGTGAGTTTGTACAGACGTAACCAAGCATGACCATCGCTCTGCCTGCATCATCTGCGCGCCGCGCTTTCGGCTTCGATTTCTCGAAACCGGTGCTGGTCGCATTCGCGGTGATCCTCTTTGCGCTCATCGCGATGCCGCTGTCGTGGCTGATGTTCTATGCCTTCCGCAGCAAGGCCGGGGCTTTCACGCTCGACAACTTCCATCGATTGGTGACCGATGCCGCCTATCTCGATCCGCTGCTGACCACGTTCGCGCTCGCGACTCTGTCTGCGCTCATTTGTTGCGTGGTGGCGGCGCCGATGGGCTGGCTGGTGGCCCGCACCGACATGCCGCTGCGCCGCACGGTGCGGCTTCTGGTAACCGCATCATTTGTCACTCCACCGTTCCTCGGCGCTATCGCCTGGGAACTGCTGGCGGCGCCGAACAGCGGCTTGCTCAACCAGCTCCATCGCGAGCTCACCGGAGCGGGGCAGGACGTGCACCTGCTCAATATCTACAGCTTCACGGGCCTCGTTTTCGTCATCAGCTGCTACACTTTTCCTTACGTGTTCGTGCTGGTGGCCAATTCCCTTGACCGCACCCCTGGTGATCTTGAGGACGCATCGGCCATCCTGGGCGGCAAGGCGTGGGACACTGCGCGCCGGATCACAATTCCGCTGGCGCTGCCTTCGATGTTGGCGGGCGCACTGGTTGCTTTCCTACAGGCAATGACCTTGTTCGGCTCGCCGGCCATTCTGGCGATGCCGGCCGGCTTCCACACCATGACCACCAAGATCTGGAGCCTGTTCCAGTTTCCGCCCCAGCCGGAGCTCGCCGCCGCCGCCTCGCTGCCGCTTCTCCTGCTCACTGTGATCCTGTTGCGCGCCGAGCACATGGTGCTTGGCCGCCGCGGCTATTCGGTCGTTGGAGCCAAAAACAGCGAGCCGCGCATCGTGGGGCTTGGTCGCTGGCGGTGGGTGATGCTCGCCGCTGCCATGCTGGTGCTCATGTGTCCGGTGTTCTTGCCCTATTTCGCGCTGCTCAACGCATCTTTCTCCAAGGTCGCCTCGCACCTGGTGTGGTTCAACAATTTCACCTTGCACAATTTCCATTTCGTTTTTTTCGAGCTCTCGGCGACGAAACTCGCGTTGTGGAATACGTTCATTCTCGGTACGCTGGCGGCGACCGCCGGCACATTGCTCGCGCTGGTGATCGCCTACGTTCACACGCGTCAGGCGGTGAGCGGCTATCGCGTGCTTGGTTTCCTTGCCACCGCGCCGGTGGCGATTCCCGGCATCGTGCTCGGCGTCGGATTGTTCTTCACCTACACCCGTCCGCCCTTCGTGCTGTACGGGACATTGTGGATCCTGCTGATCGCCTTCGTGACCCTGAACATGCCGGCGGCCTACCAGCAGCTGCAATCCGCATTCAAGGCAGTCCACCCCGAGCTGGAGGATGCGAGCCGCATACTGGGCGCAACGCGACTGCGAGCGCTTTGGCAGATCACCGCGCCGCTGCTGCGCACCAGCGTGTTTGCCACTTGGTGCTTCATCTTCGTGGGGGTCATTCGCGAACTGTCAGCCGCGGTCTTGCTTTTCACTTCGGAAACGAAGGTGCTGTCAGTGCTTATTTACGACCTC
>DASXST010000112.1:0-2499 GCA_036505835.1 Pseudolabrys sp.
AGACCGATGGTATGGCCGAGAAAAAAATTCGAATAGTCGGGTATTCCAGCCGCGCGCACACCAGCGATCATAGTGTCGAAGAGATCTTGCGGCAGCGCGCCGGGTCTCAACTTATCGACCGACTTGAGCACACCGGTCTGAACGGCGTTATAGCGCTTGCGATGTTCATCGCTTGGTTCCGCTCCCACACAACCGGATTTACAAACGTCGGCGTTATAGCCGTTGATGGCGCAACCCATGTCGATCCGAAAGATATCCCCTTTTTGCAAAACGTTTTCTTTGATCACGGGGGAATTCCCACCGCGGCTAATGTTCATATGCATCCAGTAAACCTGGCCCCCGGCTCGGGCTACCTCACCTTTATAAATTCCGGCAAGCTCGCTCTCTTTGACTCCCGGTTTCGCCGCCCGCAGCATCGTGTTTATCGCCCGTTCGTTTAGTTCGGCGGATTCACGAAGCCGTTGGATTTCCTCCGGCGTCTTGATCATGCGCACGTAGCGGAAAAACATCGATGCCGGCAATAGTTTGGCATCCGGCAGATACGAGCCGATCTTCTGGTAAATCGTCAGCGGAATACCGAAATGGTCCATGCCGATTCGGCCACGGTCCATGCCCTTGTCTTTGATCAGTTGCGCGAGAGCCTTTTCGGGCGTCGCGCCTTTTGGCGCGCTCTCGGTGATCTCAAGGGTGCGTTTCTCCTCTTTACCGAGCTTGCTCGGGTCGGGAACAACAGGCTTGCGCGGGCGCCCGTAAATATAGGCTTCCTTGAGCCAAACCTCGTCCAGCCCGGCATAGGCGGCGTCGCCGCTGGGAATTAGTAAGGCGGGCGATTGGGCAGGGTCGCGCGGATAAACGACGTAAACCTGCGAGCCACCGTAGCGATAACCGTTCTGGCTCCAAGATGCGTGGCCGCTTAAATAAAATATATTTTCCGCCGTGGCCGCGACGACACCGGCCAGATCGTGACGGTCCATGAGAGTCAGTAATCGTTCTTTATTGTAAAGCATCGAAAAGTACCTCCGTAGTTAAAAGTGTGCGTCACCAATTTCTGGAGTAATGGAGCGATGGGTAAAAAGAATTTCGGCCCAATACTCCAGTACTCCACCACTCCATCACCCCATTCCTTTCATCTCCACGGCCTTGCCTCCAGCGGCTTGACCGCGACTTCGAGCAGCGCCGGGCCGGGATGCGCGAGCGCGCGATCGAATGCGCCAGGCAACCCGCGCGGTTCGACGACCTGCTCGCCGTAAGCTCCAAGAGCGCGCGCCATCGCCGCGTAGTCGCCCTTTAATGACACGCCGATCTCGTGACCTTTAAAGCGATCGTGCAGCGTCTCGCGGCTGGCACCGAGACTTTCGTTGTTGAGAATCACCGTCAGCGTCCTGATGTCGTTGCGCGCCGCGGTCTCGATTTCCATTCCCGTAAGTCCAAAGGAACCATCGCCGGTCACGTTGACCACGGTCTTGTCGGGATGGGCGAGCTTCACGCCCATCGCCGCCGGCACGGACCAGCCCATCGCGCTGGTGCCGCCGAAGCCAATGAAGCCGGTCGGGAACAGAGCTTCATAGTGATGTGAAACATAGGCGCGCGTCACGCCGGCATCATGCAAGAGAATCGTGTTGCGCCGGTCGAGCCTGTGCGCGATGTCCCAGCATGCGCGATAGGGATTAATCGGAATCTCATCGGACGTAAGCCGCGGGTTCCAAGAATCCATCCATTCACGCTTGAGCTCGCGAATCTCCTCGCTGACCGCGCCGGCCATGCCCTTGCGCCAGTTGCCCAGTGCTTGTTGTCCGCGTTGTCGCAGTGCCTGCAGAAAGAGCTTTACGTCGGAAAGAATCGCTAGATCTGCATTGTAATTCTTGTGCAGCTCCGCCGGATCGATATCGACTTGAACCAGCTTCGCGTACGCCGGCTTGGGCAGCCAGCTCGAGGTCGCATGCTGGCGGAAACTGCAGCCGATGGCGACAACCAGGTCCGCCTCCTCGGCGAATTTCTTCGCCTGCCCCGTGCTATAGACGGCGCGTGGATAACCGCCGAGACCCAGGCAGAGCGGATGATCTTCCGGCATGGCGCCTTTGGCCGGCAATGTTGCCATGACGGGGAGCGCGTACGCCTCAGCCAATCGAACCAGATCCTCCGTCGCGCCTGACCACACCGCGCCGCGGCCGGCATAGATCAGTGGCTTCTTTGATTGTTGCATCAGCTCGAGCAAACTATCGACATCATCGGGATCGGGACCGAAACGCACGCGGCGCATCTGTTGATACGGCGGCAGTTCCGCGTGCGCCATGCTGATATCCTGCGGCACTTCGATGATCACTGGACCGGGGCGGCCCGACTGGCAGAGCGTAAACGCGCGGCGGAAGACTTCCGGCACACGCTCGGGCGAAGGAATGCTGAAGGTCCATTTCGCCATCGTTTGAAACGTATCGAGGTAAGGCACTTCTTGCAGCATGCCTTTGGCGAGCTGCTTGCGGGAACTGTGGCCAAAAATTA